>DATNQB010000024.1 GCA_036702875.1 Oculatellaceae cyanobacterium
GCGTTGAAAGCAGGTTTGATAAAATTCAGGTAACATAATGTCTTTTTCGGTCTTGGTCACTAATCGAGACCGATATTTTTTACCATACAATGCTCTGCGCTTCGCGCAGAGCGAGTTTCGACGGGGTTGTCACCCCGTCAACTCATTGACACAAATCAAGAATCGTTGCACTCTAGAATCGGAATTATCAGAGCAGATTATTAATGCCCGTTTTTGCGATCAGCCTTTGAGTTTAATCATGCTAGATGTAGACCATTTTAAATTAGTTAACGATAATTATGGACATTTAATAGGCGATCGCACCCTCCAAATTTTAGTAGCACGCATACGCAATCACTTACGCACTCAAGACGGCTTTTTTCGTTATGGTGGCGAAGAATTTGTGATAATTTTGCCCAACACTGAGGCTACTACAGCACTAGAGATAGCTGAACGTTTACGTCGCTTAGTTGAGGAACAATCTTTTAGCGTTCAATCACAGCAACGGCTACATATTACTATCAGTCTAGGAGTATCCACTCTCAATCTTACCGATGACGAACAAGGAACAAGCTTATTAAGACGCGCCGATCAAAATCTCTTAAAAGCTAAATCTGCTGGTCGCAACCAAGTAATGAACGAATCACAAAGTTAATTAGTGATTGGTGATTGCTGATTGTTAATTGATAATTGTTCATTGATAAGTGTCAAACACTCCTCCACAGATTTGCGCTGTTGCATTGCCGCTACTATAGATTCATAAGCTGTTAAATGCTCTTGGATCAGAGTTTTTGCTTGAAGAATACAAAAACGCTCTTGCTGTAAACATTCATTAACAGAACGTCCCATTGCTGAAAGGACTTCTTGGAGTTTTTGTCGATCCTCCGCACCGCCTTCAGAAGTACCGTAAACTATATTTTCAGCCGCAATTCCAGCCATCCAAACAGTGCAGTAACGCTGGATGATAATCGCTGCTAATGGTGAAGTAAATTCCTGCGGTGCAAAGCTAACTCCGCCTTGTCCTGATTGCCCTTGCTTGAAAGCTTCCCAAGCACTAAGAGTATATCCGGTGATGGGAATGCCTAATAAGTAAGCAACCAGGAAATGACCAGCTTCATGTTTAATTATGCGATCGCGATATTCAGGGGAAAATCTAGCAAACATATCTAACAGCAGATTAACGCCTTTTCCTCGCCAACTCAGGGTATCCAAGGTAGCAATGCTTAAAATCCCAAAAACGGCGAGCGCAGGAATTGCTGGCGAGATATTAAACAATGGCATCAGCAAGCTAGAAAGCGTGATCGCAAAGACACCAATAGCAATTAAATTTAGAGAAGTTTGTTGCATACCTGCTATGAGGGTGAGGGGAAGATGGGGGAGATGAGTAGACAACCAATCACCAATCCTACGATCTGTATGAATGCAACTTAAATTAATTATTAGTGTTGCTTTCTGGATTCTGAGTTGGAGGTGTTGAAACTTGACTGTTTGTTGCTGGTTCCTGCTGATTGCCGCTTGCAGTTTTAGCTTTATAAAAAGTTTCTAAACTATTGCGATCGCCAATAAAACGCCAGTGCCAAGGTTCATAACTTACCCCTTGAGGATTATCGCGGGGAAACGACAACTCAAAGTTAAACCGCGCAGCATTTTGCTTCATCCACTTAAAAGCCTTTGTATCTTCAAACTTAGGATTAAGATTCGTTGCTGGTACATTGCCATCACCAATATCTACGGCATAGCCAGTGTGATGTTCGCTATAGCCTGGAGGGGCGCTGACTTCTGCCCTTTCTGTAGCTAACTGTCCCCGTTGCGCCTTAACGTCAAAAAATAAGTGTTGCTGTTCAGCAATAGTACGGAATCCCGAAATTGGTACTATGATCACACCATCCGCTCGTGCGGCTGCCACCATCGCCTGATATTGTTTCGCTGCCGCTTTACGCAGCTTAAAATTACCATATCCTGTAATTGATTGTAATTCCGATGTCGGTACTGCTTGATAGGGAAAGTGTCCTAATAAAGTCTGATCCGATGCTGGACTATTAGTCACATTTTGGCTAGGTTCAGTCGTGTTTTGAGCCGACTTTGAGGAATTGAGCGACGACAATTGTGGTTCAATACCAATCAATATACCCGCCACAAAAGCGATCGCACCCAACAAAGCACCACCAATCAACAGAAATGGTTTTAAGCTGTAGCGACTACGAGCAATTGGTTTATCCTCCCGTAATCGATTAACAATTGGTGTATCATCATCATCCCGCAATGCGGCTGGAATATCATCCTCATCTATTGGCGGTGATCCAGAAGCATCTATTGGTTGTCCAGGTAGACCAGCGTTATCCAAGGAACCCCTCCTCCACAAAACTTTCTGAAATTTTAGACTGATTACAGCGATAAGTATTCAAGCTTGAGCTTTTTGGCTGATAAATTATTTCTTCAACAAGCAATAAAATCTTTCCTCTCAAACTAAGTTAAGTATCCTGTATTTTTTGCTCTTTCCAACTGCTTAAAAAGTATAAAACTATGCTTAGTATAGGATCTCAACTTTTAGAACTATATATAACTCTGGGTGGTGGTGTCCTACTAGGATGGTTTTTAGGTCGCCAACTACCAAAGGTTGTACCTGAATATTTAGGTAAGTTTCTGTTCTGGGTAGGCGTACCGATCAGTATTTTTGGTTTTCTGCGTCAAGCAGACTTATCTGGACAAATTTGGATTGCACCAATAGTAGCTTGGGTAGCTATTTTACTAGGAATCGGATTAGCTTGGATCTGGATTTGCATTCAAACATACTGGCAGCCAGTTGATATTGAACCAAGCTCAAAACTGTGGCTAAAAGCTACTCAGGGAAGTTTTATATTATCTGCAATGGTTGGTAATACGGGATATTTGGGCTTTCCAATTACCCTAGATTTAGTTGGGCAGGAATACTTTGGCTGGGCGCTTTTTTATGATCTTTTGGGTAGCACACTAGGATCATACGGCTTGGGAGTACTTTTGGCTGCTCGTTTTGGCATGGGAAGGCAAAGTTACTGGTACTTAGCGCAGACTTTAATCAAAAATCCAGCACTGTGGAGTTTTGGTTTAGGGCTTGCTGTTCATCAAGTTCCACTGCCAAAACTAGCTGAACAAAGTTTGCAACTCTCGGCTTGGGGTTCTGTAGCACTGGCATTAGTACTAATTGGGATGCGACTGGGGCAGCTTTCTTCTTGGGGCAGTTGGCGAAGGGCATCAATTAGCTTAGGAATTAAAATGTTGATAGTTCCCCTTACTTTAGGCATTGGGCTATCTGTTTTAGGGCTAAAAGGAGCGCCAATGAGAGCGATCGCACTGCAAATGGCGATGCCTCCAGCCTTTGCTACGCTTGTACTGGCAGAAACTTATAACTTGGATCGTGACTTAGCGGTTACTGCGATCGCACTAGGTTCAACCGCGTTACTATTTACCTTACCAATTTGGTTACTACTATTTGGAACCTAAAGCAATTTTATTAACCCCAGGCTTACGCAAGAAATAAATCATCATAATTGCTAAAAGCTAATAAATCACTCTGCTTTCAAATAGTGCTGATTCCACCGTTAAAAATGCGTAAGTCTTGAAACTGTTGCCAATTCAGACGGATTGACTTGTTCATAGCGTTCAAATGGTTGATGAATCCAAGGATTATCTCGTAAATAATCCACATAGTAATCTGGCTTGATTACAGAACAAGCTTTATACCACAAAACAGCAGTGCGAACCTGCTCAACATCAGCAGAGTAACGATCTTG
Source organism: Oculatellaceae cyanobacterium (assembly GCA_036702875.1). Lineage (GTDB taxonomy): Bacteria > Cyanobacteriota > Cyanobacteriia > Cyanobacteriales > PCC-9333 > Crinalium. Next base: position 3,750 of record DATNQB010000024.1, read on the forward strand.
AAGCCACTTAATAGTCTCTTGGAGAGTAATACCAGAATCAACTAAGTCATCAACTAACAGAACATTGCTACCTAATTTATCTGTAGTCATGGTTAAGCTATGGGAAACTTTTAAATTACCCCGCTCTTGACCACCACTGCCACCGTAAGATGCTGTAGCTAAAATAGCTAAGGGCTGTTTGTAAATCCGAGATAAGATATCTCCAACTCGTAATCCGCCTCTAGCAAGGCAAACAATTTGGTCAAACTGCCACTGGGACTGATAGATTTGAGCAGCTAACTGTTCAATTTTTTGGTGGTATTCTGACCAAGACACATACAGATGTGGCATAAAATCTATGATTCTAGGGTTTGACGTTAGATACTAAATAGGAAGTTATTATTCTAATCTGCTGTAAAAATTAATGAATAATTCTGCTTCTGAGCATGATTTTGTCACCCCTGAATCCGAAAAGCTGAGTGTGTCTACCAAGCTAGCTTATGGTGCAGGAGATTTGGGTTCGGCTATCACTGCTAATATCTTGGTATTTTATTTATCATTCTTCCTGACTGATGTTGCAGGAATGAGTGCGGCGTTGGCAGGTAGCGTGCGGATGGTAAGCGGGATTTGGGATGCAATTAACGATCCAATTGTAGGAGTATTGAGCGATCGCACTCGTTCTCGTTGGGGTCGTCGCTATCCTTGGATGATCTTTGGTGCAGTTCCCTTGGGAATTTTCTTCCTTTTACACTGGATAGTTCCCCCATTCTTAACTAACAGTAGCACTGGCAATAATCAATGGGGATTGTTTTGGTACTACATTATCATTGGTATTTTTTTCAACACGGCTTTTACTGCTGTTAACCTACCCTACACAGCCTTAACACCAGAACTAACCAAAGACTATAACGAACGTACTAGCCTTAATAGTTTCCGGTTTGCATTTTCAATTGGCGGCAGTATTTTATCTTTAATTTTGGCTCAAGTTATCTTTTCTACTATTAAAGATAAAAGTCAGCAATATTTAGTACTAGGAGGTATATGTGCGTTACTGTGTATAGTGCCTTCCTACATTTGTATTTGGGGTACACGTAAACGTATAGCTAGTGTCAAACTGCAAAATCCCGAAGAAGATAGTTCGGCCTCACTACCTTATTTAGAACAGCTACGGATTGCTTTTAGCAATCGAGCTTTTTTATTTGTGATTGGAATATATCTATGTTCCTGGTTAGCAGTCCAAACCACAGCTACAATCATTCCTTACTTTGTAGTTAACTGGATGGGTTTAAAACCCCAAATTTCGGCACAAGTAGCGCTGGGGGTTCAAGGAACCGCGCTATTAATGCTATTTCCCTGGACTGCTCTTAGTAAGCGATTAGGCAAAAAAGCCGTTTATTTTATGGGTATGAGTCTGTGGCTAATTGCTCAGGTAGGATTATTTTTCTTGCAACCAAATCAAGTTGGCTTGATGTATGTATTAGCTGTACTAGCAGGATTTGGCGTTTCTACTGCCTATCTAATTCCCTGGTCAATGATACCAGATGTAATTGAATTGGATGAACTCAACACTGGTCAGCGTCGGGAAGGCATTTTTTATGGATTTATGGTATTACTGCAAAAAATCGGTTTAGCAATAGGGCTGTTTTTAGTCGGATTAGCTTTAGAAGCGGCTAAATTTATTCCAGGTCAGCAAGTACAACCGGAGTCAGCGCTATTTGCGATCCGGCTTGCAATTGGGCCTTTTCCAACAGTGGCGTTAATTGGTGGACTCATTCTGGCATACTTTTATCCTCTTACCCGCGAAGTACACGCAGAAATTATGCTCAAACTGCACGAGAGGCGATCGCAATCTTGATATAGCAGTCAGCATTCTGCTATTAGCAGTCAGCTTTTTTAAGCAAAAACGCTGAAAGTTTAACATTCAATACTTTCAGCGTTTTTATTAGTTAAACATCCCCAGAAGCGAAAAATACGCTTAGTTGTATAGCAACGGACAGGGTGCTTAGGGCAATGATTAAATCTTGATTAACATCTGCGTCATCTGCGTTCATCTGCTCACATCTGCGATAAAAAAAATTGTAATTGAGAGCAAGTGATTTAATGGCTTAACCGCCTTGGCTACAGCTATAGCTTGATTTTGGAGATTTAAAAAACCTCATCAGCTTGCATCAGGAAGCACCTCTGGATGATCATCCAAAGAAAGTAAGAATTGAATCAAATCTGTCTGATCCTCAGTAGTAAAGCCACTTTCTCTATCAACCCAGTAACTATGTCCGCTACCATCCACATTTGATGTTTGCAAATCTGAATTAGTGCGGTTAGCTGCAACAGTTGCTTCTCGCAAATTTCGGTCAACCAATACCCGTAAACTATTAGCAGGATCGGGCTTGATATTTTGCATTAATGTACCAGCCATACCTAGTTGATCGGAATTAGCAACAATAAACTTCCCAGAATTATCATTTTGTTGAATTGCTTCTTTTCCAGCACTTACCCCACCATCATGTAAATATGGTGCGGTTAAATAAAGCCCTATTAAACTTGGTACTTTATAACCACCTGCGGGATTATTAATCCCAAAAGCAAGTTCTTGTGCAGATTTTGGCGTAATATCCGTTGGTACTGATAATATTGGCGGCTCGGCTGGTAGTGGTACAGATTCACTGTTAGGATAAGTTTTTGGTTCAATGAATGTACGCGCAAAAGCTGCTAATGTAGGCGCTCTAGATGGTTGTGTACCAACTTCGTTTTGTGCAATTACATTATTGTTGGTAAAGTAACGCCCGCTATGGCATTCAACACAACCAGCACGATTGAAAACTGCTGCGCCTCTTTCTAGAGTAGCTATATCAGCACTTTGATGAGGTGGGGGCGCTAATGTATTTTGCCAAGCTGACATCGCATTGAGTTGTTCACCTACTGGAAATTTTGGTGAATTTGCCATTAATCCATCTAGTATAAACGGCGAACCTTTGGGATAACCAGGCATCCGAATTACTTGATTTATGGCTGGTTCACCAGGCGTAGGATCTATCTTGTTGAAAAATTCTGATGGTTTAGCGCCTTTTGGTAATCGAAAAGCTGGATTAGCAGCATTTTGTAACAGCACACCTAAATAGGTTTCTTTATCAATACCTAGTACTTCCTGACTACCATCAGCGCCGTTAGTTGCGTCTGAGTTAGTTGCATGGACATTGCTATTTAGGGTTGTCAGTCCATGAAACCAACCAATCGCTGAATGTCCACTCCAACCGTAAGGCCAAGCAGCAAAAGTATATGAGGATGGAATCTGGGAAGGATTATTAACAAGCGTGCCAGTAGAGTCAAAGCTACCAGGCGGCCAAGTTAGCAATTTGGCATCAACTGCATCTTCGACAGCTTGAGAATCTGGTAAGCGAGACTCTTGCCCGTTGGCATCAATATAAGTATGTTCTCCTGATGGGAATTTGATCGGATTCACATCTGTCTGACGAAACATTGCTGCGGAATTAGTCGCAAATGCTAATACCAAACCAGGATTAACATCGTTGTTGGGTGCGCCTTCTAATACTCGTCCACTATTTTGATCTATAGTTGCATGGCACAAGGCGCAGGTAATCCCGACGCGCAATTTACCTTGGCTATAACTAGGACGCATACCAAGTGGGAGTAGGGAATGTGCGGGAACGTCTAAACCTGTATTGAGTAATGTACCTGCTTTAAAAGTGCGTCCACCGATAGTGACATCCTCATCTAGAGGGATTTGGAGATTGGTTGTATGCTTACCGCCTAAGCGTGCGATCGCTTTTGTCATCGAAAAAGGGTTAATCGGGCCATCTAATGCACCAACTACATCAGTTTGGAAAACTTCGTTGCCAAATGTTTCGGAATAAAAAGCTTTACGACCAAGTTTGATTAAATCTTCTGTAACAGCAACAGCACCATTTTCTGGCGATAGTTGTTTACGTCCTTCTTCTGTTTGTAGTAGACGTGTTGCTTCTTCTTGATTAACTGCGTAGCCTAAAACATCATAGGAGCCAATTTCTTGAGGTGCTACTTGAGTAAGGGGCGTAAAAGTGTTGTAAACGCTTGGTGTTGCTGGTAAAGCAATTTCCATGCGGTAAGCTAAAAAGCCAATCAAAAAAATAAAGGATAATAGGATAAAAATGGTGCGCGATTTCATCAGTAATTAGAGAGAATTACAATGTAAAAATTGCTTATTGCTTTGATGCAAACTGGTTATTCTGCTGGGCAGCTTGATCAGTCAAACTGGTCAATACAGACGGTGTTAACTCCGATGTACTATCTATACCTTTGGCGGCTTCAGTACCAATACCACCTGGTTCCGGTAAAAATTTATTGACAATTCCCAGCAGATTTGATGTTAGTCCTGGGAATAAGTCGTGAAACTTGGTAGCTAGTTGTGCGGTAAGTGAAATTACAACTTCTGCTTTTCCTTGCTGGCAAGCTTTGATAATTTGACGTGCGGCGCGTTCAGCACTTATAGAAATAATCGGCAAAGAATCACTGAGACTAAACCAGGTAAATTCAGCACGATGTTGACCTTTCATTAGTGCGTTGTAGGGGCTACCTGTACGCATCAATCCTGGGCAGATAGTGGTGACAATAATATTGTCTTTTGCTACTTCTGCACGTAATCCTTCAGAGAATCCAGTTAAGGCAAATTTACTAGCACTATAAGGCAACAGATGTGGAACGCTGATTTTACCGCCAATGGAAGAAATGTTAACAATCCGACCCTCACGCCGTTGACGCATTTCTGGTAGTACTGCCAATGTCGTGTAAAGAGATGCCCAAAAATGGACTTTCATGGCTGTATCGTAGTCATCCAGCGTCATGACATCTATTGGGCCAACTGCAATAATTCCTGCATTATTAATGAGTACGTCGATCTGGCTAAAGCGATCGCGCACCCCTTGCACCATCTGTTCTACTTGTTCCTTATCTGTGACATCACAGGGTAGAGCCAGAACATCTGCACCTTGTTCAACTAAATCAATCCGCGCACGTTCTAATTCTGCTGCGTCACGCGCACAAATTGCTAACTTTGCGCCTTGACGTGCTAACTGTCGCGCCATGACTAATCCTAGCCCACGCGATCCACCTGTAATTAGGACTGTTTTATTATTGAAATTGTATTGGCTACGCGATCGCATTAATAAAAAGATAGCCAAGAAACCACCCAAAACTAACACACCAGCTATGAGTGCATGATTATCTAGTTCACTCATTAATCAAATTCTCCAAACAAACTGCTAAAGCAGAGGCAATATTTTTTTCAAACCTATCCAGCCTGTTTAAAGAGTGCGTCTGCCTAGAGGAACTAATTAATAGCTAAGTCAACATTTAGCTATTAGCTATCCGCTTGTCCTAAAAAAAAGGCGTTAACTTTGGGGAATTTTGCTAAGAAATTCATCTATGGCTGTGACGAAGAGATCCGGCTGTTCCAAATGAGGGATATGACCACAATCGGGGATGATCTTGAGATCTCCTTGCTGTAAATGCTTAACAGCCGCTTCAGCCTGACTTTTTGGAAAGATTAAATCATCTTCACCCCAGATCAGCAATGTTGGCATTTGTAACTGTGAAAGTTGATCGACCATCACAGTACGCTGTGCGATCGGATTGAGTTGGGCGCGCAGTGTAGACAATGTAGCTTGCAAAAAGCCAAAAGTTTGTGACAGACGTTCTTGTTCGGCATACCACTCGACGGGAATTTGATCAGGATGGGCAAACTGCAAAGCTGCTCGCGATCGCGATCGCATAGTTGCACCAACGGGTGTTTGGCATCCAGCAACCCCAAGTTCGCCAAGGACAGGCAAGGTCAACGAAGACAGCAGCGGATTAACTGCTTCACCCAGTCCACTGCTATCAATCAGCACCAAGCCAGCAGTTTGTGCTTGACGGGAGAGGGCAACTTTTAAGGCAATCAAACCACCCAGCGAATTCCCTGCTACTACAGCACGGTCAATGCCGATCGCATTGATAAAATCAAGTGCAAACTGCGTGAGAAATTCGACGGAATAATCCCGAATTGGTTTTGCACTTTCACCGTTACCAGGAAAATCGGGTGCATAGACGCGATACTTTTCACCTAACTTCGGTAAAACCCACGACCAGTCTAAAGCACTCTCACCCGTTCCGTGAAATAAAACAAGCGGTAAACCTTCACTTCCAGTTTGAAAGTAACGAAGGGAAAGCCCGTTTAAATTGATGCGCTGTTCTTGAACTATCATTTTTAATTTATTTTAATTAGATTGTTGTTAGCATTCTTCAAGTATGATGAGCGCCATTCACCCGCAACACCTCACCCGTGATATAACTACTGGCGATCGGTGAAAGCAAGAAAGCTACTGTCCAGGCAATTTCTTCTGGTTTACCAAAGCGACGCAATGGAATTTCAGACACAATCCGGTCTTTGACCTTATCAGGAATTGCCTGCACCATCTCTGTTTCAATGAATCCTGGTGAAACAGCATTGACTCGAACCCCATATCTGGCAGCTTCTCTGGCTAGGGATTTGGTGAAGCCAATTAAAGCCGATTTAGAGGCTGAATAATTTGTCTGACCGAGATTTCCCCGTTCACCAGAGATAGATGTGATCGAAACAAGGGAGCCTTCACCCTGTTCATACAGCTTAGGAATTACAGGCAAGAAAGTGTGATAAACCCCTTTTAAATTGGTATCAATTACCGCATCCCAATCTTCGCTAGTTAGCTTATGAAAGAAGTTATCGCGGGTAATTCCTGAATTGGCAACAACTCCGTAAACACTTCCGAATTTTTGCTCAACCAGTTCTACGGCTGTCTCCATTGCGTCTTTGTCTGTGACATCTGCTTGAATTGCTAATGCTGTGCTTTCGGAATTAGGTTCACTGCGATAGGTGTAAGCAACTTTAGCTCCCAATTGTTGCAATAAGTGAACGATCGCCGCTCCGATGCCTCGATTTCCGCCTGTAACAAGAACTACTTTGTCTTCTAGTCCTAAAAATTTCATTCAGCTTATATCCTTCCTTACTTTTTTAAAGCCGCTCTACAGCGATCGCTGTTCCACCGCCTGTGCCATGACAAACCGCCGCTAAACCCATCTTTCCGTTTTGCTGTTGCAGTGCGTTCAACAAGGTGACGATGATGCGTGCGCCTGATGCGCCAATGGGATGCCCTAGTGCGATCGCACCTCCGTACACATTTAATTTTTCGTAAGGAATGCCCAACTTGCGATGAAACAAAACGCTACTCAGGGCAAACGCTTCGTTATTCTCGAACAAGTCAAAATCGTAAATCCTCAGCTTGAGTTTATCTAACAGTTTATTAACTGCCAGAATCGGAACTTCTGGAAACCGCCACGATTCTCCCCCGATCCATGCTCCACTGATGAACCGCGCTATCGGCTTAAGTCCATACCGTTCCACTGCCGATTTACTTGCCAAAACCAGAGCAGCCGCTCCATCAGAAATTTGACTGCTGTTGCCTGCGGTAAATATGCCATCCTCTTGAAAGGCAGGTTTGAGTTTAGCGAGACTTTCTAAGGTGGTTTCATCTCGAATGCCTTCATCTCGATCAATTATTTGTGTTCCTTTCTTACCAGTAACTTCAACTGGAATGATTTCCGACTGAAACCAGCCTTGATCAGTGGCGATCGCAGCGCGTTGTTGTGATTTCAGGGCAACTTCATCCAGTTCAGCCCGTGTCACCTGATAAGCTGCTGCCAATCGCTCTGCCTGAGTCCCCATCGTTTCCGCAGTTGTGGCATCGGTAAGTCCGTCATAGAGCAAAAGATCCGTGACTTGTTCCGGTGATCCCAGCAACGTTTTGTACCCCCAACGGGCGCGGTGTGACAAAAAGAAACCCGTCTGGGACATGGATTCCATGCCGCCAGCTAAAACAATCTCCGCCTCTCCAGCACGAATGGCAGTCGCGGCATTAATCACGCTCATCATGCCTGATGAACAAACCATATCAACAGCATACCCATCCACAGTTTCTGGAATCCCAGCCTTAAAAGCTGCTTGGCGAGGCAAAGACTGCCCGTGTCCCGCTCTTAGTACGTTGCCCAGGATATATAAATCCAAAGCTTCTTTTGGCACACTTGCTCGCTCTAGGGCTGCTTGCATGGCGATCGCCCCTAAATCTACCGGAGAAAACCCTGCCAACCCTCCTCCAAACCGACCGAGGGGTGTACGCACCGCCGAAACAATATAGGCTTCTTGCATTTACTTTCACCCTACTGTTGAAGAATTTTTTAAAAAACTTTCAGATGCTTGCTCTCAATATTTTCTAGTTAACAAAACCAGCAGTTCCTAAACGCTAGATATCAAAAATAATTGCTGAACATTGATTACTATTGAAAAGGGTTGTAAATTGAAGAATCAACATCATTTTTTTTAGCAGTAGGACAAATATCAATGGATTTCGCTACTAATTTTGAGCAATTTTTGCAGCAGGTCACCGAAGCCCAGAGACAAGTTTTCAAGGGATTTACTTCTGCAATTCCAGGAATGCAAGATTCCCAAACACAAAGTATGCGCGAGAGCTTTGATAATGTTCTTAACTTTCAAGAACAAGTTGTATCTAGTTCTCTAGAATTTCAAACCCTTGTAACCCGTCTCGCCCTCGAATCTCAGAAACAACTTTGGCAAAACTACTTCAATATGCTGCGAAGCAAGGAAGTGAAATAGCCAAATAACGATAAAAAAGCCCCTGGGAAGATTCTCTTGGGGAGCTTTTCAACTATTTAATAGTGTATAAAATATCATTCATTAATTTTTCCTTGCTAATCTCAATTTAGTCAGCAGTCAACAAGTCAATTTTAATATTTTTCATCCTCTCTCATCATCTACCTAATGAATGAAGCCAATATTCAGGCTTTTTGTTTCTATAAACACATTAAAAATATCTGCAAAATCACTTCAGATTAGACTGATGAGCAAAAATCAGTTATTACATCTGTGTGCATCTGTGTTTATCTGTGGATATCTGTGGTTAAGTCCTTAAAATTCGGCTTTTGCAAGAGGTCTAATGTTTTATTGAACTCGTGCTTTTAACCAATTGGCGATCGCAGGTGGTAAATCTAGCTGCACTTTGCTGCTAACATACATCCCAATATGCCCCGTTGCAAACGATCGCACGGTATAATCTTCACTGCCAATGTATTGCTGAAGTGCCATTGAAGATTTAGGTGAAACAAGATGATCGTGTTCAGCATAAATGTTGAGAACAGGGACGCGAATATTCTGTAAATTAACTCGTTGACCGCCTAATTCGATTTCTCCCTGAATCAATTTGTTGTCTTGATAAAAGTCCTTCATAAACTGGCGGTAAGCCTCCCCAGCTTGATCGGGGCTGTCAAAAATCCATTTTTCCATTCGCAGAAAGTTCAACAATTTGTCTTCACAATCAGCAATTTCTGCTAATTTGACATACTTTTCAATGCCTAGTTGAAATGGTTTGAGCATCAAAAACTCAAAATTGAGAAAATCACCTGGAATATTACCCAAAGTATCCACTGCTAAATCTACATCAAACGCTTTTGTCCCTAATGTGCTTCCACTCCAGAGATTTAACAAATTTTCGTGAATGTGAAAGTCAACCGGAGTGATCATTGTAATCAACGTTTTGACTTTCTGGGGATAAATAGCACTGTAGCAAAGGCTAAATGTTCCGCCTTGACAAATGCCTAACAGGTTGATTTGGTCAACGTCCAAGCGATCGCACACCGCATCCACGCAGTTATTGAGATAACCGTTGATGTAATCATCTAAAGTCAAAAAGCGATCCGCTCTACTTGCAGATCCCCAGTCAATTAGATAAACATCAAGACCGAGTTTTAGCAAATTAGCAACTAGCGAGCGATCGTCTTGCAAATCAACAATATAAGGGCGATTTACCAACGCATAAACGATCAGAACAGGAATATTAAGCGAAGGCTCAACCTGGGGCGTGAACCGATACAGAGTGAGCTTATCTTCTTGATAAATCACTTCTTTAGGAGTTACCCCAACCTGAATGTCTTCCTCTCGCCAGTTGCCAAAGATTTCAGAACCCTTAATTAGTTTTTCGATTGAATTCAAGTCATTAAGAAATGAGGATTGCACAATTTATCGCTCTAGCGCAGGTTGAACTTGGTTTTTAGAATATTGAAACAGAAACACAGTATATAGAATGGCAAAAATCAGGTCAATAATTCCTGGGATTAAATAGAGTGGGTGAAGATTTCTAACTATGGTGTGATAAGCCAGAATAGCAAAAACAAAAGATTGGGCGCAAATACCAAACTTAATAATTCCGTGATTTTGATAAATATCGTTGCTCACCCACCAATAAGCAACGCCAATGAAAAATACTAACCCATAAAATAGCTGTGAGTATTCAACATTAACGAGTGATTGAGTATTAAGAAAATTACGCAGCCAGGAATCAGCAAAAAATAATGCTGCACCTTCAGCAGAAGTAATAATTGCTTTTGTCAAAAAGACAGACTTCCAAAAATTTAAGTTGTTCATGGTTATACATTTGACCAGGGGGCAAAACTCACAAATTTGATTTTTTTTTATCGCAGATGTAAGCAGATAGACGCAGATGACGCAGATGTAAGCAAGATTCTATTGACTTATGCAAGAGATCTTTTCTTCGATCCTCGATTGCTGTCAAGCTTTATAAGATTCTGCAAATTCTTTCTTGAAACTTTTCATCTCCTTACGCAACTCATAAATACTGCGGTGAATTTCATCTACTTCACTGCGAGTGGGTAAGTCGTTCCACTTGAGAAACACTTCCAGCAATTGTTGTTGCTGTTTTCTAAAAGTTATAGTTGTATTTAAAAACTTTCCTCGCACCTGAAGCGGATGTTCCGATTGAAACGTTTGGGCAAAAGTGCGATCAAAAAGTTGGCTCCACACTTGTAAAATTTGCTGCCAATGTTGAATCGTTTCTCCGTTTTCAGTCATGGATAATAACACGCGCAGAAATTCCTCAACAGTTTTCAGCCAAACTTCTAAAAGTACAAGCTGGTAGTCAAAACTTGCCTGTTGTAAGTTAAACCATGCCTCTAAACTTTGAAAAAGTTTGTGATTGAATTCGCGCGTATATCCCAGGTTAGGACTTTGCCAAAATTGGTTCATTCAGATGTGCCTCTCATTCCTTGCATTACTGCAAATGCGAATGCCACACTGGTAACGGCTCCCCACTTTAAAGCAGGGTTTTTATCCACCCAGTCTAAAAGACTAGGGATAACCATTGTGCGGAAATCTCCATCTACTCTGGTATCCGTTAACACAGGTTCATACAAATTGTTTGAATCATGCTCAGACTTGGGCTTGTCAGTTTTTTGAAACGGAAAGCCAATTTGCACTAATAGAGCATCAACAAATGAAGGCGAAAGCTTTTGCAAGAAATCCAACACTCTAGCAGAATCACCAACAAAGAAATCACGGGTAGGATTGGTTGCTGTGTAGAGAATTGCATCTACAACCAGCCTGGGATCATAATAAGGTGGTATTCCGGCTGGCTGTACGCCTAACCGCGTCATGGCGTTGTCCCAAAAGGGTGTATTAATCACCGAAGGTTTGATACTGGTGACACTGATCGGAAGTTTTTCATGCAGCAACTCAACCCGCAGGGATTCTAAAAATCCCTCAATACCATGTTTTGCAGCACCGTAAGAACTTTGGAGTGGGAGGGATCTAATCCCCTCAATTGAGGAGATATGAATCAACGCGCCCCGTCCCTGTTGCTTGAGGTAAGGAAGTGCTGCCATTGCACCATAAACTTGCCCTAACAGGTTGACCTCAATCACCCGCTTAAACTCTTCGGGTTTGGTTTCCTCAAACATGGCAAAGACTGCCGTAGCAGGCAAATGAACCCATGTATCAATGCGACCGTACACCTCTACTGCTTTGTCTGCGATCGCCTTGACTTGATCAAATTCCGCAACATCAGCAATTACCGCAGTCACTTCGCCTTGAAAGCCGCGAATTTCATCCACCAACGATGCGATTTTCGCTTCACTACGACCGGAGACAACCACTTTGGCTTGCTTTTTGGCAAATTGCAGCGCGGTCTCTCGCCCGATGCCGCTAGACGCTCCAACAACCACAACGACCTGATCCTGAATTGGCTTCAGTTGCATGAATATTACTCCTGCTTTGCTCTCAGGAGAATAACAATCGCCACTTGCTATAACGTCTGCCTTGTGAAAGATTTATCAAAACAGATTAGTGCCTATACCCTAGCTGGGCATTTCTGCTTTTACTGCTTTCCCGATATACATGATCGAAGTATTATCGCTAATTGTTATGCGGAAATTTTTGTGTTTTTGGTAATAAAGATAAGCCTGTATGTTTTCGGATATAGTGTCTCCTAAAACATTAAACCCTTTGATATCAAAATCAACAAACCCCTGTTTTTTCATAAGTTCTACCAGTTCTTCAGGTTTGATAAATTTTTGCCAATCGTGAATGCCGCAAGGTATTTGCCGTAATATATATTCTAAAAGCCAAATCATAATAACTTTAGATTTAAAATTTTTGTTAATTGTATCGAAAAAGAATACTCCTCCAAATTTTAATACTCGGTAAATTTCCGCAATAACCTTGTTTACATCTGCTACGTGTTCTAGAACATCAACACAAATTACAGCGTCAAAACTATGGTCTTTATAAGGTAAATTTTCTGCAAAACCATAAGTATAATCAATTGAAAGATAATTATTTGCGTGTTCTTGAGCTTTTTCAATACATTTGTGAGATTGGTCAATGCCAGAGACAATTGCCCCCCGCCTTGCCATGAATTCACAAGAAAACCCTCCCCCACAGCCGACATCTAAAACTTTCAGTCCTTCCCACTGGCTGACATAACGATCAAAGAAGCTAAATCGAGGCTGATTCAGATAATTGAGAGCATAAATTTTGGCGTTCTCATCCCACCAGCACTCGGCATTTAAGTCGTAAAATTCTAAATCGTTTTTCATAAAATATGTCAGAGCTTACTCTGGGTAGTAGCGAGCATTAGCTTTCAACAGTTTTCCCCAGGCATTATTGCAAGGATGAACACATTGAGTAGGCTGCCCATCCTTAAAAAGGGGTCGCTGTTCATTTGCCCACTGGAAAATACCACCTTCTAGATTAAAGACGTGAGGAAATCCAGCTTGCTGAAGTTGTTGGGCAGCCTTGGCGCTGCGGTAGCCAATGGAACAGTACACAACAATCTTTGTTTCTGGTGCGATCGCGTTCGCGTAGCGTGCGCTTTGCACGAAGCGACTCTGCAAGAGTATCGCATCAAAATTAATTGCCTTGAGGTGTTTGGCTGCTTGTAAATGACTCACAGCATATTCCGCTTCGCTACGTGCGTCTATGATTAGTAAATCAGGCATTGCAGCATTTTCTAACCATTGAGCAAACTCAATTGTTGTTACAGGCTGCACAGACGAAAATTTCAATCGAATCAATCTTTTGAGTAGATTAAATGCGATCATTATTTCGACTCAGTTGGGGTAACGTTATAAAGCGATCGCACTCAGAATTTTCAGCTTCTTAGGGCTAAATTTGCCCTCCATTTTTGAATGCTTGTGCAGCCAGGAACGCTAACGCAACAGTACTCGCGATCGCACCCCATTTCAGCAGTGGATTCTTATCCAGCCAGTCAGTAAGACTCGGTATCACTAAGTTTCTAAAATCCCCTTCAACCCTGTCATTAGCAGGAATAGGCTCATAAAGGTTGTTGGGTGCATCTTCGGACTTCGGCTGCGACGTGTACTGGAGTGGGAAGGCGACGCGCTCTAATATTGCATCTACCAGTGATGGTGAAAGTCGCTGTAGCAAATCTATCATTCTAGCCGCATCCCCAACTAAGAAGTCGCGCGTAGGATGTTCGGCAACATAGACGATCGCATCAGCTACTAAACTCGGTTTGTAGAAGGGCGGTAGGCTTGCTGGCTTCACGCCTAAGCGCGTGAGTGCATTATTGTATAAGGGTGTATTAACGGCGGCGGGTTTAACGCTAGTTACGCTGATGGGGATGCCCTCATGTTGCAGTTCCACACGCAGGGATTCAATAAACCCTTCCATACCGTGTTTTGCAGTGCAATAGGAACTTTGAAGCGGAACACTTCGCCTACCCAAAACAGAAGAAAGATGAATCAGCGCCCCTCGCCCCTCACGCTTAAGATGGGGGAGTGCTGCCATCGCACCATATACCTGCCCCATCAGCCCGACATCAATCACTCGCTGAAACTCTTCTGGCTTTGTCTGATCGAAAGGCGCATATACGGCGGCAACAGGGCAATGTACCCATGTATCAATCCGCCCATACGTCTCTACAGTACGGTCTGCGATCGCTTTAACTTGTTCAAAAACTGCCACGTCCGCAACGACAGCTATTGCCTCGCCACCAAAGTTTTGAATCTCCTCTACCAAAGACTGTAACCCTGGCTCACTACGAGCAGAAACTACTACCTTTGCCCCTCGTTTAGCAAATTGTAAAGCTGTCTCACGCCCGATACCACTGGCAGCCCCAACGACTACGACAACTTGTTGATTTATTGGCTTTAGTTGCATCAATGCTACTCCTTCGAGTTGTTTTTATGAAGATCGGTTAATTTAGATCTGAATTAAGCTATATAAATTACCTATTCAAGCCTTCTAATTAAGTAATTCTTTAAATAAAAAAGTTATTTTTGTGTGTTTATTATTAGTTGAAAAATTAACTTGAAAACACCTCAATTATTTAGAACTTGCTAAACAATTACTAAAATTTAACTCTACTGCCTGTTGTAAACCTCTACCTTAAGAGAGGGCATGATATTAAACCAATTTACATCTTTAGATAAACTGTTATGCAGCTAAAAAACTTATATTTATCTTCCGGTAGTTCTTACTAAATGATTTTTAGCAATAATTGTTTCATAATTGCTGAAGCTGTTTTTAATAGTCCTTAAAGAAGTATGGTTTATCGGTAAGGGCAAGCTAATTACTTTTGGATATCTAATATCTAAAAAATCGCTATTTATTTATAGACTTTTCGCTCATTCATTAGTAAAAGGCTGCATTCAAGAAGTACCTCCAACGTTAGAGGTACGCATCAAACCGATTTAGTAAAAATGGTAAGCAATTTACCTGGGTAATCAGTGCAAAGCGCGATTGTTGTCGAATGGGAGGCATACTGCGTATCCTCTTTGTCGTTAACTTAAGGGTTCGTGCATGGCTGATATCACCATCATGCCTACGTTATAAGAGGATTGCGCTTTATGGAGCCACAACAACTAAGTCAGGAATTGCGTCAGGGACAAAACCCTCACATGAGCCGTCGGCGGGCAATAATCGGCTTGTCTATGCTTGGGGGTTCGATGGGACAACTCGTTACGCTATACCAAACTGGTATCATCAATCACCTACCCGATCCACCAGGACAGCAGATTTTTGATGCAGACCGCGTTGACGCATCTAACTACGCTTACAGCCGATTCGAGTCGCCTGATGGCCCAATCATGGTGTTAACTTACGCCATTACTGCTTGGTTGGCTGCTGCTGGTGGTCTCGATCGCGCACGTACTAACCCATTACTACCGATCGCAATGGGTATAAAGATTTTGGTGGACTGTGTGACAAACGTCGAGCTAGCTCGTGAAGAGTGGAGCGAGAACAAAGCGTTTTGCGAATACTGCCAGGTGGCAACAGTTGCCTCGTTTGCATCCCTAGTACTGGCAGCGCCTGAGATTATGGCGGCTGTTCGCACATTGCTTGGACAACGCGATCAGGACACCGCAGAAACCAGACAGTAATCAATTTAACAAACATACCTGATTTTCTTTCAACAGCAGTGTTGGGCAGAAGGCTTTAACAAATTATTCGGCGATCGCCCCTATCTGTTTTCTGACTACTCCTGTATACCTACATCAAAATTATTTTCATAAAGAGAAGTACAAATGACTACAACACTAGATGATACAAAGCGCCTGACCATCGGCGAAAGATTGGCAGACCTGAGAGCATTTCAAAGTTTAATTCTCTCTAACGATCAAAAACTAATAGATGCCTGCCCCTATGAAGATGTTCGCGATCGTCTCCAGAATATGCTTGAGGATGACCAGAAAAACCTCGGCATTATAGACACTGTAATTGTTCAATACGGCATTCAATCCGAACCTAGCCCTGCAACCAAGATATTTATTCCGCAGTTTGAGCAGATGATGTCAGGCGATGAGTTTACCTTCTACCAAAAACTCATTCACCATGAACTGATGAAGCATGGTCAAGCTATGAGTGGAATCATGATCCACAAAGCTGCTCAGGTGGTAGGGGCTGATATTGAAGTAGCAATTACACCATTAAATACCGTTAACTTTGAAGGTCGCGCTCACCAGGAACAACTTAAGGGGATACTCGAACAGGTAGGTGTCCGCGAAATGACTGGTCTTGAAGCACAGCAGGGACTCTGGGCGCGGGTGCAAGATGCAGTTGCCGCACTATCTGGTGTCGCTGGTAGCGTACTCACCCAAAACACTGACAAACAGGATATGAACATCCAGACCCTTATCCGGCTGGATCACAACAAAACGAATACCATCTTCACTGAAATTGGAGCCACGAAAGATCCTCAAAAGCTGCAAGAGTATTTCGGGCAACTCTATAAAGATTTATTAGCACACGCTCAAGCCGAAGAAGAAGTCGTTTACCCAAAAGTTCGCTCGTTCTACGGCGATGACAACACTCAAGAGTTGTACGATGAGCAAGCCGAAATGAAACGGATGCTAGATGAAATTAAGTCTATTGACCCCGCCTCAGCCGACGAATTCAGATCAAAAGTTAAACAATTGATGGATATAGTTGGTGACCACATTCGTCAAGAAGAAAGCACTATGTTCGCAGCGATTGATAAAAATTGCAACGACGAGCAAAAAGAGCAAATGGCCACCGAATTCAAAGCTGCTAAGAGCAAGATTCAGCAAGAGATGGCAGCCTCCATTAAATAAAAATAACAGTAAGTATCTTGTACTAATTACAGGAAAAGTTTCGCTACTTACTCGCTGATTGCTAGAAAATTACAGCAAATTTCAACAAGCCTGAAGTACATAAATACCCAACGCTGCCTTCTAAGAAGCAAGGTAGCGTTGATTCATTTTCTAAAAATAAAACTATAGCAACCGCCAAGGCAGTTAGGACAGGCATCTATTCTGAAAGCCTTGGGAACAAAGGCTTTTAAAAAAGCTGACGGTGCAGATAGCTGAGTGCTGACCGCTATACCATTAGCTTTTTAAACAAAAGGAAAAGCTCTAACTTTGTCTTTGTCAGATGTTTCTTTTCTAGTTCACATTCAACTTATCAAATATGGACAGTTTAAAGCAGGCTGGCTCATCAGCTAAAAAAGGACGGTTGTTGTCGCGCCCAACTCAACCCACAGCAACCGCTCCTCTTGGCTTGCACCCGCTAGGACTAGATGGACAGCGCGATGGTTTTATCTATGTCCCGAAAACTTATCGCTCAGACCGTCCTGCACGAATGATATTGATGTTGCATGGAGCAGGAGGCGATGCTGCGGGTGCTATGAAAATTATCCAACATTTGGCAGATTCTTTCGAGACGATTTTATTAGCAGTAGACTCGCGACAACAAACCTGGGATATCCTTCGGGGTGGATATGGCCCTGATATTACCTTTATTGACCAAGCTTTAGCACAAACTTTCAGTCGTTACGCTATTAATCCAAACCAAGTGGCGATCGCAGGTTTCTCTGATGGTGCTTCCTATGCCCTTTCGGTGGGCATTACTAATGGCGATCTATTTACTGATGTAATTGCTTTCTCCCCAGGATTCATGGCTCCTGCTTCCCAGGAGGGATATCCGCGCCTGTTCATTTCTCATGGTAAGTCGGATACAGTGTTGCCGATTGAACGATGCAGTCGCCGGATTGTGCCGCAGTTGCAACAGGTAGGCTATGAGGTGCAATACATAGAGTTCAACGGGTCGCACACAGTTCCCACAGATATCTCTCGAAAAGCCCTGGAGTGGTTTATCCAAGCAGCACCGAAGGAGAGTTGACTTTTCGAGGGGGTTAGAGGTTAGGTTTGTAATTCGCGCTCCAGTATCTTCTTAATTGAAATCCCCCGATTTCAGCCAAGGAAATCGGGAGGTTTATCTGCCGTTCATCAGTAACAGCTTAGTTGAGGCAACTTACCAAATTAAGCTAATTATTGGTAACGAGCAGGTTCTTCATCTTTACGGAACAAATTGGCTAGACCAATTAGACCTAGTAAACCTAACCATCCCCAATTATTATGACCATCATCTTGGGTCTCTGTTGATTGGTAAACGGTAGTTCCTGTAGTTGTACCACTGGTAGCTGGAGTCGGAGTATCTGTAGTTGTGGTAGTAGACTCTGTAGTAGTCTCAGAAGTCGTTCCACCTGTAGTAGTGCCTGTGCTACCTGTAGTGCCGGAAGTGCCACTACCTGTTGTACCCGTGCCACCTGTAGTGCTAGAAGTGCCAGTACCTGTCGTACCTGTGCCACCTGTAGCGCCAGAAGTTTCCCTACCTGTCGTACCTGTGCCACCTGTAGCGCCGGAAGTTTCCCTACCTGTCGTACCTGTGCTATCTGTAGTGCCAGTAGTCCCAGTACCCGTAAGACCAGTGCCGCCTGTCGTACCAGTAGTGCCAGTACCTGTGGTACCAGTGCCGCCTGTAGTGCCAGAAGTTCCAGTGCCTGTCGTATCCGTGCCACCTGTCGTACCAGAAGTCCCAGTACCTGTAAGACCAGTGCCGCCTGTCGTACCCGTACCGCCTGTAGTGCCAGAAGTCCCAGTACCAGTCGTACCTGTGCTCCCCGCCGTGCCAGTAGCAGCGCCTTGAGCCAATGCCGATAAAGGCAAGGATGCACCAACAAAGCTTAGGGCAAAGATCCCAGCCCAAACAGTTTTAGATAAATTAGAAGACTTCATGGTTTATAGTTCCTTTTATTTCTTAGAATCTTGTGAGTTGTTGAGCAAGCTCAAATTTTGAGTCTTTGACTAAATGAAAAATGGTTATCTTGTCTGTAATACCCTTTGCTGTCTTGTTACCCCAAAGGATTTTTTAAACACTCACCACGTAGCATAATTGGCATTATTGCCAACAGCTTCTATCCAGCGATGGAGCTATGATTACCATTGGATATAATTTTTATATGGAAATTTTTTATTTAAAAATTCTATAATTATCCAAGTATTCATTATTAAGGATTAGTCATCTCATTTATAAAAAATATCTAAAGTATAAACTAATTAAATATATATATCAAAAATATAATATTGATAAACACAATTTAAAATTTAAATAACAAGTATTGTTTCTTCCTTTTGGTTGGTTTTTCTGCTTGCAAAAGTAGCAAATTTATTAAATAAAGTATCGCAATGCACAAAAATTATACCATTTATATTTTGCTCGACTACATATTCTGCATTCTTTAGAGACGTAGTATGGTACGTCTCTACATCAAAATATTGGTAGCGCCCATTTTTAGAATTGGTATCAAATCTCTCTAGCTGATAAAAAGCATATTCTCATCAAAAAACTCCTGCAACTTTAGTGCTAGGAGTTTCAAGCAATAGCTAATTTAGCTTTAGTTACCAACTGCAACTTCTGCTACTTCGTGCTCTTTGCTATTTGGTCTTGCCACTGACTTTTAACTGTCTTAAACTCAGTAGCCATCTGTTTTTGTTGCTCCTCACTAAAGTTGTCGCGAATTTTAGGAAATATCTCGTTCTCTTCTTGATTAATGTGAGATTGAACCGCATTCATAAGCTGCTCAATTTGTGCTTTAAAATCAGGGGTAGACGGATCTAAAAGCTTGATTTGCTCAAGCATTTCCTGCACTTCGTCGGTTTGAGCATATATTTCCTGGGTATTTTCGTAATAAGGAGCAACTGCTGGATATACTATCTGTTCTTCAGCAACAGCATGAGCATTTAGATCTTTGTAAATTTGCCCAAAATACTCTTGTATTTTTTCAGGATCGTTAGCACCTAAAATTTCCGTGAACAAAGTATTGCTCTTAGTATGATCCATCCGTAAAAGATCACGAATGCTCATTTCGTCATCCGTGCGTGTTATTACACTTCCAGCAACACCTGTTAATGCTGCAACAGCATCTTGAACACGCGCCCATAGCCCTTGCTGTGCATCTTGTCCTGTAAGTTCACGAACTCCCAAAACTTCTAGAATTCCTTTGAGTTGTTCTTGGTGAGCGCGGTTTTCAAAATTAATTGTATTTAGAGGAGTAATGGCAGCTTCAATGTCAGCACCAACAACTTGAGCGGCTTTATGAACTAGCAACCCTGTCATTGTTTGTTGATGTTTCAGCAATTCATGTTCTGCTACCTTGTCAAACAAACTCAAATCAGCATCTTCTAAAAGTTTCTGAGTTTTTTCAATTATTTTTTGGGTAGCTTCCTTCGGCTCTGCTTTTACACCATATTGAACAATTACAGTATCGAATACTCCCAGGTTTTTTTGATCGTCTTCCAGCATTTTTTGTATACGATGACGAATTTCATCATCTGGGCAAGCTTGAAAAAATTGCTGCTCATTCGCAATTAGCAAATTTTGCATAGCTTTCATATCTGCTAGTTTGGTTGCAATAGCTAATCGTTTGGTATCATCAAGTGTAATTGTCATTTTTATTTTCCTTGGAAAATATCTAATTCATCAATATCTACCCTAAAATTACACTTACAAAAATCAAAAGTTCTCTCTACTGAGAGATATAAATATAGTGTTTTCTCTGGGTGTTAATCTAGATAAATATTATTAAACTTCACTGCATTGTAAAAAATTCTTCGGCAACCGATGGATGAACCCCTATTGTTTGATCAAAGTCTTTTTTAGTTGCACCCATACGGAGAGCAAGAGCCAGACATTGAATAATTTCTATTGCTCCTCCACCCACCATGTGAGCGCCCAAAACTTGATTCTCGCTACATTTTGAAAAATTAGCAACTTAGTTAGTGTAAAAAGGTATTTTCTGAAACATAACTGATTATTTTTTCAATAATACTTAAGACAGATATATTGATCAGTCATATCTACATCTCTGAAAGGAAGAATTAGTGATAAATGCTTTCTAGCATGATCCCAAGTATAAAAAATTGGAGAAATTGTTATGTCAGATAAACAACTTGATGGGCTTCCACAAGAAGTAACCGCACAGTTACCTGAAGATGCCCAACATATTTTTCAAGCTTCCTTTAAGAGCGCGACCGAAGGCGGCATGAGCCAAGAGGGTGCTATGGATGTTGCTTGGAATACAGTAAGAGACAAGTACGAACAAGATGGAAGCGGTAGCTGGCAACGGAAACCCGAAGATACCAACCAACACAATAAATCTGTTCAATCTGGTGGTAATTAATTGGCTTAAATAAGCCTGATTTAATTAGCAAAGAAACTAGGAGGTTTGTGAAAGCCACAGATCTCCTATTTTATATTTTAGTTATTAAGGCAAGATTATGGATATTTACGGCAATATTCAAGGGCTAAAATCTAGTCATCTTAAACAACTCCAACGGCTATATGAGCAGCGTATAAGTAGCGATCGCCTAATTACTATTGAATTTGCCCAAACTATAGCTACAGTTAGCGCAGAAATTCATCATCCAATTTGTATATATATCAACCGACGTGGGCAAATTATCCGAGTTGCAGTAGGTACACCAAGCCAAACTCAAATTTCACCCGCAGATCTGCCTCGGCATAGTGCTGAACGCTTGAGCGGAATTCGTTGTATTGCTACTCAAATGAAATCCGAGCCACCAGATCCCGCATCACTAACGGCAATGGTACGCCAACGCTTAGATGCTTTAGTAGTATTATCTATTACTGGTAGTCGTAGCGATCGCCGAGGCGGTATAACAGGTGATGTTAAAGAAGCTTATTTAGCTCACTTAGTAGCCGATCCACAAACGCCTTGGATTATTTCTAGTCCCCTCAATTTAGATACTCTGAGCGATGAAGACTTTGATGAGTTAGTAGATGAGTGGGAGGCAGAGTTTACTGGCTCTGGTCATGCCACATTAAAAGAATTTGGAATTGAATCTGACCATGACAGAGTGTTAGTGGTTGGGTTGATGACAGAAAATATGTCACAACACCAATTTGAAGATAGTCTGGCAGAACTAGCAAGGTTAGTCGATACTGCTGGTGGCAAGGTATTAGATACAGTAACTCAGAAGCGATCGCGCCCTCATCCTCAAACCGTAGTTGGTCAAGGTAAAGTTGAAGAAATTGCTAACATTGCCCATCAATTAAGAGCTAATCTGATTGTCTTTGACCGTGACATTTCCGCCTCTCAAGCCCGTAACTTAGAAAGTACAATTGGCATCCGAGTTGTAGACCGCACAGAAGTAATTTTAGATATCTTCGCTCAACGCGCCCAATCTCAGGCAGGTAAATTGCAAGTAGAACTAGCACAGCTAGAATATATGTTGCCTCGCCTCAGAGGTAGAGGTCAGGAAATGTCCAGGCTAGGCGGTGGCATTGGTACCAGAGGGCCTGGTGAAACCAAGTTAGAAACTGAACGACGCACTATTCAGCGAAAAATCAACCAACTCCAGCAAGAAGTTAATCAATTACAAGCTCATCGCACCCGTTTAAGACAACAGCGACAACAACAAGAAATTCCAGTTATTGCCTTAGCGGGTTATACCAATGCTGGTAAGTCTACTTTGCTAAATGTGTTAACTCATGCCGAAGTTTACACAGCAGATCAACTTTTTGCTACCCTTGACCCTACAACTAGAAAACTGGTTATTGCAGACCCCAACACCCAAGAACGTAGATCTATTTTGCTGACAGATACAGTAGGTTTTATTCACGAACTTCCCCCAGCACTAATGGATGCTTTTCGAGCAACCTTAGAAGAAGTAACTGAGGCGGATGTTCTACTACACACTGTTGATCTGTCCCATCCAGCTTGGGAAAGCCATATTCAATCAGTCAGGGAAATACTAGCAGACTTACCTGCAATGCCTGGTCAAGCTTTAATTGTTTTTAATAAGGTTGATCGGGTAGATAGTGAAACTCTGGCTGAGGCTCAACAACAGTATCCCGATGCTGTGTTTATTTCAGCTATTCAACACTTGGGTTTAGATACACTAAAACAGCGATTGTTAGAACTAATTGACAGATATGTAATTCCATCCACTTTTAGCGAGAAAAGCAACTTTAATCACGAAGCTATTCCAGGTTCTTAACCTATGGACAAGTTGAAAACAGTCTCGCGAGTAAAAAAGTGCG
This sequence comes from Oculatellaceae cyanobacterium, assembly GCA_036702875.1. Classification (GTDB taxonomy): domain Bacteria; phylum Cyanobacteriota; class Cyanobacteriia; order Cyanobacteriales; family PCC-9333; genus Crinalium. The sequence goes on from DATNQB010000024.1 coordinate 26,983, forward strand.
ATCACACTTCTAATTATCGGTACTCTGCACTTTATATATCCTGATGAACTAGAAAAAGTTTTGCCAGAGTACCTACCTTACCATTTTTCCCTGGTGTACCTACAATCTAGATAATTTCTGTTTCCGTAACAGCAGCGAACCTGCACCAACAGCACCCAAAGCTAACAAACTTAAATTAGAACTAGATTCGGGAACTGAAATTTGAATTACCTCACCTTCTCCAGCAACAAAACCACGATTGGAGACATAAAATTCACGATTAGAACTAACCGCTAAACCCGTAGGGGAGATGAGTCCTTGACTAGCAATAGTGGTGCGAGTGCCATTAGGGGCTACACGGATTAAAGCGCCAGTTGGATCTCCCGATAATAATGAGTTAGTAGCGTATTCCAGCACATACAAATTGCCCTGATTATCGAAATCAATATCAATGATGTTCGTGAAACCATCAGCATAAACCTGTGGTTGATTATTAGAATCAATTTTATAGACACGCGCCCCGCCTTGGGGAAAAGGAAACCCAGTTAGTTCACCTACATATAATGATCCATCGGGAGCAGTGGCGATCGCATCGGGTACTGATTGCATCAGAATATCTGGGCCTCCGAAGGGACTAGGCACACTTCGTGCAGGAAATACAGACTGCACCGCCAAGTTACTACCATCAAGTCCCACACTTAGCAAGTCGTTTGCACCTGCATCAACGACAAAAGCAGTATTACCCTCAATTAAAAGACCATAAGGGTTGCTATCAACGTTTGCACCATCAGGATTATTTGCTCCTTCATAGCCTGCTAAATCTGCCACCCTTGTCCATGAAGACCCTCCATTCAAGTCATTAATAGCGAGAAGTTGTCCGAAGTCAGGAATGCCCAGTGTATCGCGTTGAGATGGGTTTGCACCCAAACCAACAAGCACATAAGGCTTTCCAGTTGCATCAAATCCTATATCCTGAGCGCCAACAGCATCAGTACCTCCAGCCTGGGCTAACGACGGCAGCCCTGTAACTACACGATTCTGTATGCCATTCTGAATGCGGGTCACAGAACCAGTTGCGCCATAACAGGTCTGTCCTCCGCCAGGCGATGGAAGACATGGCCCTGTCCCTCCGCTTCCTGCTTCTGTTACATAAAGAGCGCCATCCAGACCAAAGTTAAGCCCTCTTGGGCTATTAAGATTACTCGCCAATACACTAAATGTTGCTGCCTGTGATGCTTCTCCAACTCCGAGAGTAATCAATGTTGTTCCCGCAGCCACCATCAACAATTTTTTCAGCATATAATCTCCTAGTTATGGTGTTGTTTGCAGTTTTAGCTGGTAATTGAGTAAATGCACACGCGCTGACTTTTGATCAACTACCAAGTTTAAGCTTCTTCAATTTTTAACAGCCCCAAGAACGCTGTCTATGATAGTTATTTAGTATAACTCGACCATTTGTTTTCATTAAATATTTTTTGTATCTCCCTGTAGGATGAAAATTACTGCTCACCCCTCCCTATTTTCAAAACAATTTGGTAAATGTGATTGTTAATACATTAGTCAATGTACTTAATCATCAAAAAAGTAGCCTTAATCACTATAAATATCTTCCTCAAGTAAATGGCAGCGATTTTATGCCAAATGTAGGCTGAGAGGATAACAACAATTGAAGTTACTACACAGTATTTGTCAATCACATCCTTAGTTAAGGTATGTGCATTGATTTGATTGAGTTGTCATCCAAGTATCAGCTTGGGTGGGCTACCAGTCGGCAAATTTTAAACAGAACTTTCAAGAGTGCGATCGCACCTATAACAAGGATCTATATATGACAATTGCAATCATTGTGCATGGCGGAGCCAAAACTGTAACAGATGATAAAATTCAAGCCAACAACGATGGTTGTTTGGCAGCAGTAAAAGCAGGTTGGGCAGTGCTAACCAAAGGCGGTAGCGCCATAGATGCAGTAGAAGCCGCTATCCGTGTACTAGAAAATGACCCAACTTTTAACGCCAGTCGTGGTGCAACTCTCGACACCGAAGGGAAAGTATCCCTAGATGCCGCCATGATGGAAGGTAATAATTACGCTTGGGGCGGAGTCGCCGCAGTCAAGAAAGTACGCCATCCCATCTCAGTTGCCCGCAAAATTTTAGAAAAAAAACCGATGCTGTTAGCATCGCAGGGCGCAGAAAACTTTGCCGCCGAACACGGAGCCGAAATGTGTGAACCAAACAACTTAATTACTGAGGAACAACAACAGCACTGGGAAGAGGAAGAAAAAGAAAAAGTTATAGACCGCCCACAAACAGTTGGCTGTGTAGCCCTTGATTCTTCAGGTACAATAGTCGCTGGCACATCTACTGGTGGTGTTACCGATCAACTCCCTGATCGTGTTGGTGACTCAGTAATAGTAGGTTCTGGCTTGTATGCTGATAGTAAAATTGGCGGTTGCTCAACAACAGGTGATGGCGAGTCAATTATTCCAGTTGTTCTAGCTAAGACAGCGATTGATTTGCTAAATGGACGACATCCAGAAGCAGCATCACAGATGGCAATAGAAATTTTTAAGCAAAAAATTAGTGGAGAGGCAGGGTGTATTCTGATAGATCATCATGGACGAGTAGGCTGGGCATATAACTCCCAAGATATGGCAGTAGCTTATATGACTGCTGATATGAAGAGTCCAGAGGCATTTACTAATAAAGAAGCCGAACCTGCCTCAAAAGCAAAATACCAAAATTACAGTACTGATTTACTAAGTGCTTAAACCTGTAACAAGTAGAGTCTAATCTGTATTCAAAACTTTGCGGAACACGACTTTATCATCACCCACCGCGTAGAACTCGCGAATACGCGCCTCTTCCTGGTAACCGCACTTCACATAGAACGCCCGCGTGCGATCAAAGTCTGGTAACCCTGATGTTTCTACTAGCAGCACGCGCCCACCACGTGCGATCAACGTTTGTTCGACGTGGTGCAGCAGCGTCGCACCGCGTCCTTGTCCCTGGCGGTCAGGTCGGATGGCGATCAATTGCAGATTCCACGTGCGATCAGTCATCGGTTCCAGTTCGCAGTAGGAGACCCCCACTAGCCCATCGTCTTCGTCAGTAATCCAGAAACGATCGCTGTCACTGTTGCTGTCGAAGTAATCGACCAGCATTTTGCCAAGTTCCTTGAGTTGGTTGGGCTGGAACAGTCCGGTCGCATCAGCTAGGGAAATCAAAGCCGTCGTGTCATTGGGCGTGGTCAGTCGAATCATGGTGAACTTCAAGGATCTGTAAACTATATATCGTACTACAATATACTACAGATTAATTAGCTTGGATCTGAATGCTCTTGGTGTAATTTAATGTTGCTAATTGGTACAAGCGGTTGGGTGTATAAGCATTGGATGGATATTTTCTATCCATCACGTCTCCCTAGTGATGAGCAACTAGGATTTTACACCCAACATTTTCCTACTGTAGAAATTAACTATTCTTTCTACCGTTTACCAGAAAAGTCTGTCTTTGAAATCTGGCGAGAACAAACACCGCCAGGGTTTATCTTTGCTGTCAAAGGTAGCCACTTTCTCACCCACATGAAGAAGTTAAAAGATCCTGAAGAGCCACTATCTCGATTAATGGAACGCGCTTCTGGCTTACAAGAAAAGTTAGGCCCGGTTTTATTTCAGTTTCCTCACACATGGCAGCTTAATCTGGAACGTTTAGAGTTCTTTTTAGAATTACTAAAAGCTTATCCTCAACAACGGTACACTTTTGAATTTCGTCACCAAAGCTGGCTAATTCCAGAAGTTTATAAACTATTGGAAAGCGCAGAAGCAGCACTTTGTTTACCAGTCAGTCCAACAGTTCCTTTAGATGTTCATTTAACCACTAATTGGACTTATATTCGGATGCACAGTGGGCAATGGGGCATTGGCTATAGTGATGAAGAACTACAAATTTGGGCTAAACATATTATCTCTTTCTTGGCTCAAAATATTGAGGTATACATATACTTTAATAATGATCCTGATGGATACGCTATTCGTGATGCACGAAGTCTCCGTACTTTATTAAAACAACAGCAATAATTTTCCTTAACCATAGTCACAAATAAATTATTTTATCTGTGTCCATCTGTGTTAATCTTGCCTTAGCCTGGGGCAACGCTGCGCGTACATCTGTGGTTTATCATCTAATTTAAACTTTTATATTCCACTATAAATCCCGATTGCTATATTTTTTTGATATAGGCGATCGCACTCTGTAAAACCCAAAATATAACCCAAGCTATTTTTTTGTAGTAAATTATAAACAGTGGTTATTTAAACAATTCTATCCTTCACATTCAATACAGTCAATCAACCACAAGCCTCACTGATTAATCATCAACAAAGTTATGTTTGAAAAATTATTTACATCTTCCTCCGAACTTGAACAAGACTTAACAATTACTCGCCGTCCTCGTAAAGGCGTAATTATTGGTGCAGGTCAAGTAGGTATGGCTTGCGCTTATTCAATGTTAATTCAACACACCTTAGATGAAATGGTAATTGTTGATAACATTCAAGATAAATTAGAAGGTGAAGTTATGGACTTAGTTCATGGACTACCTTTTGTTGAACCAAGCATAGTCAAAGCTGGCACTTTACAAGATGGTCAAGATGCAGATATTGTGATTATTACTGCTGGAGCAAAGCAAAAACCAGGAGAAAACCGTTTAGATTTAGTACAACGCAACGTAGAAATATTTAAAAATTTAATTCCAGAAATAGTTAAATATTGCCCTAAAGCTATCATCTTAGTAGTTACTAACCCAGTTGATATCATGACGTATGTAACACTAAGATTGTCAGGGCTACCTAGCTCTAACGTTTTAGGTTCGGGTACAGTATTAGATACAGCTAGATTTCGCTATCTCTTAGCAGAAAAATTAACTATAGATCCACGTAGCCTTCATGCTTATATAATTGGCGAACACGGTGATAGCGAAGTTGCTGCTTGGAGCAAAGTTAATATAGCAGGTTCACCATTAGTAGATGATAATTTAGAGCATAATCCAATTGATCCAAGCCTACAAGCAGTTTTTGAAAATGTCAAGAATGCCGCTTACGAAATCATCCAGCGTAAAGGTGCAACTTGCTATGCTATTGGATTAGGTGTAACACAAATTGTGCAAGCAATTTTACGTAATCAAAATCGGATTTTGACTGTTAGCACCATGATTAATGGTATTCATGATATTCAAGATGTTTGCCTGAGTTTACCTGCGGTAGTTAATCGACATGGAGTGACACGAGTATTGAATATTTCTCTAACTTCCTTAGAGCAACAGCAACTCCAAAAATCTAGTCAGGTTTTACGCCAAATCATCGCACAACTTAACCTTTGATTTATAGCAGTCAGCTATTAGCTATTAGCTTTAATCATGCGCCTTTGTTGCCCAGGGTTTCACAATGAGGTCTATTGTGTATCGCTACATTTTGTTTTATAAACCCTACAATGTCTTAAGCCAGTTCACAGCTACGGAAGCTGGTGAACCCAAGGCAGGCGAAGAAACCCATCCACCTAGTACCCTTAAAGACTACATTCCCATCCCCGATATTTATCCAGTAGGGCGACTAGACAGAGACAGCGAAGGGTTGCTGCTGTTAACCAACAATGGACGCTTACAGCATCGCCTCTCTGACCCTAAATTTGGACATCATCGGACTTATTGGGTGCAGGTAGAACGTATTCCTGATGAGCAAGCACTCCAACAACTTAGGAAAGGTGTGGTGATTAAAAATTATCGTACCCGACCAGCCAAAGTAGAATTGTTACCAGGAGAACCTAATTTACCTCCGCGCGAGCCACCGATCAGATATCGTAAAAATGTGCCTACGGCATGGTTAGAGATGATGCTCACCGAAGGTAAGAACCGACAGGTACGCAGAATGACTGCTGCTGTGGGGTTTCCCACGTTACGATTGGTACGGGTAGCGATCGCTCACCTTTACCTAACAGGTTTACAACCTGGTGAGTGGCGTGAATTAACATCAACAGAACGAGAAATACTCATGCAGTTGGGCAAAAACTCGTAAGTATTCAGCTTTTTACGTATCAGCCGTCAGCTTTTAGAATATTAAACTAGGATGAAAGTTAATACAGATGTGAACATGATAAAAAGTTTGCTCAAAGAATGCTTTTGTGGAAATTAAAAGTAATTTAAGCTGATAGCTGTAGCTGGCAAGAGAGTGTCTATCTCTGTCTTTACAACCCGTATAGGAATTGAGGAAGTTCCACTATGCTTGTCTGTCCCGAATGTAAGTTTGAAAATCCCAATAGCAACAAGTTCTGTCAAAAATGTGGAACTTCCCTAACCACTAAAAAATGCGACCAATGCGGGGTTGAGGTGGCATTGAGCGCAGCGCGGTGTCAAAATTGTGATGCCTTTACAGGAACAGTTTTGTGGGCAATTATCGCTGAAAAAGCTGTTCAGTCTGCGATCGCTACGCCAACTGTCGCCACAACTATACAAACCGCAGCTAGCACTCCAATTTTGACACTCCCAGAGACATCATCTCCTGAAGTTCGCACAACGAACCCATTAAATGTTCCAGATGTCAATACATCTTCAGAAACTTCTTCAGAGTCGATAGAAAAAAATACTGAAGATGAGAATTCCCAAGTATCCTTACCAGTAACTATTTCTTCATCTGTAGCAGATGCCACTCAACCTGTAGAAGCAGTGACTCAAGAGGAAATTTCTCTTGGGGATGACTCCGGGCGGTCTCAGGCTAATGCTACCGCGCTGACTAAAGGATATTTGGGAGTGCAGCAACGTTATAAAATTATTGATTCACCGACCCCCTTATCTACATCTGACAGGCAATTTGAGGTAAGAGTACTAGACTGCCAACCTTTTCAAAAGTCGCCCATAGAAGCTTTGATGGAGCAGCAACAAGGTATCTTTAAAAGCCAATCTGCCCCTGGAGTAGAAGCTGATATTGTAGATTCAGGCTTTTTGAATGCTGTACACATACCAGCGATCGCTCAACCTTATTTAAAACTTAACAATTCTTTGTCTCCAACCCTACCGGATATCCATGATGCTTGGGAGGAAAACGACGGGTCAGTTTTATTACTAGAAGATCGTTCTCAATGGTCGCTACTGGTAGATGTATGGCGCGATGAACAAGTGCCTATTTTTGAAATTTTGTACAACCTGAATGAAATGGCACAACTGTGGAAGGCTTTAGAACCTTACCATTGTCGTCAAAGTTTATTGGAAATAACTAATTTGCGAGTAGATGAAGACCATAAACTCAGCTTGCAAAAACTGTATCAAGAACACTCAGACTCAGTGACTCTGCAAAATTTAGGCGAATTTTGGCAAACTTTATTCCAACAGTCCCAACGAACGCCCGATGGTTCCCTAGAACAACTCGTCCAAGATATAGCTACGGGTAAAGTTGACAGCGTAGACCAAGTATACGAACATTTGGCAGCGATCGCCAATGAACTACAACCTGAACAATCAACAGAAGATACTGATGAGACGGCTGGATTCTCGATTACCGAGAATTTCAAAGATGATATTACTGAATCTGAGGATGCTGACGCGCCCACAGTAATTCTCCCCATGCAATTAGTTGGTTTGGATGACGCAGGAGAAACAGATATTGGTCGCCAAAGAAATCACAATGAGGACTTCTTTGCTGTCCAGACGCAAATCAAGAAACAAGAAAGCCCGCAAGGTAGAAGTATTCAAGCCCGTGGTCTTTATATTATCTGCGATGGCATGGGAGGACACGCTAGTGGGGAAGTAGCGAGTTCAATGGCGGTGCAAACCTTAAAGCAATACTTTGAAGAAAATTGGAAAGAGGAATTACCCGACGAAAATAGCATTCGTGAGGCAGTGCGGAGAGCCAACAGTGCGATTTATGATGTTAACCAACAAAAAGCCAGTGCTGGTAGCGGTCGCATGGGTACTACCATGGTGATGCTATTAATTCAGGATACTAAAATTGCGATCGCTCATGTGGGAGATTCTCGGATTTATCGCCTTACACGCAAGCGCGGTTTAGAGCAAATTAGTGTTGATCACGAAGTTGGACAACGGGAAATTCAACGTGGTGTAGAACCTGCAATAGCTTATTCTCGCCCCGATGCTTACCAACTCACCCAAGCATTAGGCCCAAGAGACGAAAATTTTGTCAAACCTGACGTAAATTTTTTAGAGTTGCAAGAAGATACCCTGCTGATTTTAGCTTCTGATGGTCTGACCGATAATGAACTGCTAGAAGTTAATTGGCAAAATGCCTTATTGCCCCTCCTGCGTTCCCACGCCAACTTAACTCAGGGCGTTGAGCAATTAATTGACCTTGCTAATCAGCACAATGGTCACGATAACATTACTGCTTTGCTAGTGCGTGCCAAAGTGCGACCCAACGCTGAACAACAGCAAGGCTTTTGATGGTTACGCTGACTTTGCTACATCCCCAGGCATCCACGCCTATACAGCAGTGGGAATTTCACAATCGAGCAAATATTAAGATTGGTCGTTCTCCCGATAATGATGTGGTAATAGACAACCCTCTGGTTTCTCGATTTCACCTAGAACTTCATAAAGTTGGTGATTTGAGAATTGAGGGTGTGTCTGAACAATGGCAACTGGTAAATCATGGAACTAACGGGACTTTACTAAATGGAATTGTAGTAACTCGTGGTTTTGTTACGAATGATTCCCTAATTCAATTAGCACGAGGAGGGCCAACTTTAAAATTTAAACTTCAGCCATTAGTCGCAACTCCTGCTCCACCTCCGCCATCGGTGGGTTGCAATCATGCGGGTAATCTCCCTGGTAGTTTATTCTGTATTCACTGCGGTCAACCTTTAGTGCAGGTACAACAATATGTCCGTAACTACCAAGTGTTAAGGATTTTAGGACAGGGAGGTATGGGGACAACTTATCTGGCGTTGGATAAACATTCTCCCCAAACTGGCAAACCCCAAATGCTAGTACTCAAAGAAATGAATGCGGACATGGCGCAAATTGCCAAAGCACGAGAACTGTTTGAACGAGAAGCGAGGATTTTAAAAGGACTTCATCATCCAGGGATTCCCACGTATTACGACTTCTTTATTGAAGGTAATAAAAAATACTTGGCAATGCAGTTAGTTCACGGTCAGGATTTAGAAAAGCGGATTTATCAACAAGGCCCGGTCGTCCCTCAACAAGCAATTGAGTGGATGATTCAAACTTGCGACATTTTAGATTATATCCATAGCCAAAACCCACCACTAATTCACCGAGATATTAAACCAGCGAATTTGATGGTACGCCAACTTGACAATCGCGTGGTGGTTTTGGACTTTGGGGCAGTCAAAGAAATTGACGCACGACCAGGAACCCGCATTGGGGCTGAGGGTTATAGTGCGCCAGAACAAGACCGAGGGCAACCTTGCACTCAGTCTGATCTTTATGCCATTGGCCCAACGCTGATATTTGCGCTTACTGGTGAAAACCCGATGAATTTTTACCGCAAGCGTGGGGCGGAATATCGGTTTGATATCCAAAGTATCCCCACGATTACACCTAAATTAGCGAGTGTTATTGACAGAGTAACAGAACACAAACCGCGCGATCGCTATCAAACAGCAAAACAGCTATCTCAGGCTTTGCAATTAGCTTTTAGCAATTAGCTTTTAGCAATATTCTGATAATTGTTAACTGTTTACTCTTCGTCCCACGCATCAACTGCTAAAAATTCGCTGACTGGATCTTGCATTGTGAAGCCAAAATCCAGTAGTTCTTGTTTCCAGTGAACCCATTCATCACCATACAAAAAAGCTATTTTCCAAAGACTATCCGTCTTTTTAAGGATATTGGAGTCTACCAGGGAATGTACCTGACGCTGCAACTTCACCATTGGGTGAATAACTTGCTGTGTCATAAAGTTAGTAATTAGTTTTCTAAATATTTGAACAAGCTGGCTTCCCTCTCCTCATGTTCAGATACACGGAGAAACTATCTTATTGGGAAGCAACTATTTATACTTTTAACCTATAAACACTGATCTTGGCAAGTACTTTTTCACGCTTTGTACGGTAATTACTACCTGATTGGTGTAATCGTGATGAAAAAGGGATGCTTTAACCTCAGCAGTTAAGTTAAAAATTAATGGTATGAGTGTAGTCAAAGGTAGTTTTGCACCTACATCATAATCAAATGTATAGAAGTATTGCGATCGCAATTACCCAAAAAACACATGAGTAAACGGGCATTGCTGCTAGTTAATCCTCATGCTAGACGAGGTAAAAATGCCTTGCTACAAGCAATGCAGGAATTGCGTCAGCTAAATTTTGAAATAATTACAGGTAAAAGCGATAACCCTGCTGATTTTGCCAAAATCATCCGACAATACCACCAACAAGTTGATTTGGTAATTATTGGGGGTGGAGATGGCACAATTAATATGGCTGTGGAAGGGTTGTTAGATACAGACTTACCATTAGGAATCTTACCTTTAGGCACAGCTAACAATCTAGCACGCACCTTAGAAATCCCCTCATTCCTACCAGAGGCGTGTCAAATTATTGCTGGCGGCAAAGTGAAACGTATTGACTTAGGCTGGGTCAATGGTAAATATTTTTTTAATATTGCCAGTCTGGGGTTAAGTGCAGAAGTTAATCGGCGGGTTTCCAAACGCTTAAAGCGACATTGGGGTGTTTTAGCCTATATTGTGACAGCTTTGCAAACTCTGTGGACAATACGCCCCTTTTGGGTAGATATTTTGTGGGATGACGAATCTATAGAAGTAAAAACTATACAGATTACTGTAGCTAACGGTCGATATTACGGTAGCGGTTTGGTAATTGCCGATGATGCCACAATTGACGACCAAACGCTAGATTTGCATAGTTTAGAAATTCAGCATTGGTGGGAAATATTACCTTTAATACCTGCTGCACTGCGGGGTAAATCTGCTATTGGTAAAGGTGTACGGACTATTAAGGGCAAAGATATCAAATTACATACTCGCAAGCCTTACCCTATTAATACAGATGGTGAACGTACAACTGAAACTCCAGCCAGATTTCGGGTAATACCAAATGCTTTACAGGTATTTGTACCTGATAAATGAGTAGGAGGCAGGGAAAGCAAAACCCAGAAAAATTTTAGTAGTGAGGTATTAACGACTCAATCTTCTTCTGCTTGATCCTCATCCTCATCTACAACATCTCCAGGTGCATTATCTTGTTCGCTAACGTAGTTAAACTCCAATTTATATAAGGCATCTACAGTTGAACTGGGAGCGATTCATAAATAATGTAATTTTTATAAAGATGGTATAGAGGTTCCTACCCCGTGGATAACAAAATAATTCTACTTAATTCAAATGAATTTGCTCTTAAATTTTCTATATCCAGTAATGACTGGTGTAAGGTTTTTATTAGATTTTCTGAACAAGAATATTACCTTGGTGCCGATTTAGAAAAATCGTTTTGAGAAAATTTTTAAATGGTTTAAGCGATGATTTTGCTTATCCTAATCAGCCTAGTCGGCTTATGCCTGGAGTGCAGTGATGGTGGGTAGTTTCCTTAATGGAAGCACACTGGACACTATACGTGAGTAGACTAGATGACAAACGATGTCTACATTTCCAGGATGCAGAGGCAAGATTTATTCCAGGTATTATACTGCCACTATCATCTCGATAAATGTGGCTAGCACAGCTAAGTGACTATCTCAACACTTATCTATATAAAGGAAGTACTTTGTGATATCAAGAGTTTCCGTAAATTGAAAAAAACTAACTCAAATACATTATTTGCATTTTGACCAAAATGATTTGTAAGTATTTCAATCAGGTACTTTCGTAGAGTTATACATTCTACTCAAGAACAATTATTAGCACGTTACAGCAACTCAGACGCTATTTACGACCAGATATAAAAGAGCGATCGCACTCAACCCCAAAATGCGATCGCGAAGTGTCCCCGAAGGGGAATCGCACTCTAATTACTGCACCAATACTGTAGAACCAGCCAACTCTAACTCAGTTGCAGATTCCAACAACAAACCATACTCAATTCCCTCAACAACCGCTTGATAAGAAGCCTCCAAAATATTCCCAGAAACCCCTACAGTATTCCAACGTTGATGACCATTACTAGACTCAACTAACACGCGAGTTTTAGCAGCAGTACCAGCACCACTATCCAGAATTCGCACCTTATAATCTGTTAAGTGAAAAGTAGCAATTGCTGGATAGAAATTAACTAAAGCCTTGCGTAACGCATCATCAAGTGCAGATACTGGCCCATTCCCTTCTGCTGCTGCCAAAATATCTTTACCATTAACAGCAACTTTCACAGTAGCTAAAGCATTTTTACTCGCTCCAATATCACAATGAATTTGAAAGCCTTTCAATTCAAACATCTGTTGTCGATGTCCCAACGCCTGACGCATTAATAAATCAAAACTTGCCTCAGCAGCTTCAAATTGATACCCCTGACTTTCTAATTCCTTCAGCCGTTGTAAAATTTGACGACAAGCAGGATGTTGCTTATCCAGAGTCATCCCAAAACTACGAGCTTTTGCCAGAATATTACTTAACCCAGCTTGGTCAGAAATCACAATTCTACGAACATTACCAATTTTTTCAGGCTGAAGATGTTCGTAAGTTAAAGGGTTGCGCTCAACTGCGGAAACGTGGATACCGCCTTTATGAGCAAATGCAGAACGACCCACAAACGCCGCGTGTTCATCTGGGGCGAGATTAGCTACTTCACTGACGAAGCGACTGGCTTGAGTCAAATTTGCTAAATGATTATCCTCAAGGCACTTATAGCCCAACTTCAGTTGTAAGTTAGGAATTACAGAACAAAGGTTAGCATTACCGCAGCGTTCCCCATAGCCGTTGATTGTGCCTTGTACCATCGTCGCACCTTCCATCACGGCGGCGATCGCATTCGCAACTGCTGTATCAGCATCATTATGAGTATGAATACCAATTGGTATTGTCCCACCAGTCGCTTCTACCACTTCCCGAACAATTTGGCTAATTTCGTGGGGAAGAGTACCACCATTGGTATCACATAAAACTAACCATTCAGCGCCAGCTTGCTTTGCTGATAAGAGCGTCTTCAACGCATACTCAGGATTACGCTTATAACCATCAAACCAGTGTTCCGCATCATAAACTACCCGCCGTCCCTGACTGCGTAGATACTCAATCGTATCCTCAATCATCGCCAGGTTTTCTTCTAAACTGGTTTTCAGCCCTTCTATCACGTGCAAATCCCAAGATTTGCCAAAAATCGTCACCCAGCGCGTACCAGCAGCTAATATTGCTTGGAACATCGGCTCATCTGCTGCTGCTATTTTAGGGCGGCGAGTAGAACAAAAAGCTACTAATTCCGCTTGCTTGAGGGGTTCTTCTTGTAGTTGCCAGAAAAATTGTACATCTTTAGGATTTGCCCCTGGCCAACCGCCTTCTATAAATGGAATACCCAACTCGTCTAACTGTCGCGCAATGCGTACCTTATCTTCCAGTGATAGAGATAACCCTTCACGTTGAGCGCCATCTCGTAGCGTCGTGTCATAGATCGAAATTAAGTTTGATTTATCTTGCATAAGGGGTTTGCAACCGTTAGGAAGGAAGACACAGAGGAAGGCACGAGCATTTAACAACTAATGTGGTAAATAAATGTAATAGTTAAAATTAACAAAAAAAAATTTTTACTTACAGGATCATTAGATCAAACATTATGCCAAAAGTAACAGCCCAAGGAAAAACTTTTGAGTGCGAACAAGGAAGTAATTTGCGTAAAGTTTTATTAACAAATAGAATAGATCTTTACAATGGCAAATCCAAAGTTATTAACTGTACAGGAATAGGTACTTGTGGAACTTGTGCTGTGCAAGTGGAAGGGGAAGTTTCCGAAGCAAGTTGGACGGAGAAAACTAGGCGATCGCTTCCTCCCCATTCTCCTACACAAAATCGCCGATTAGCTTGTCAAACTCAAGTTTTAGGTGATGTGCTAGTAACCAAATTTGATGGTTTTTGGGGACAAGGCGATCAAACTGTATGGACACCACAAGGATAAACCGTTTGCAATTTTAAATTGGGAAAATTTTTCAGCCGTGTCAGCAAATTCTCAATTAGAACCAATATCGGAACAACCAGCGCTGCCTGCTATATTTCCGATTTCTCCTTTAATTAGGATTACTTTAATTGCCTTATACATAGCCTTAACAATCCCCCTACCGTTTTTAGCCGAGATATCTAAAGCACCTGTACCACCGATGTTGCTTTGGCTCTTAATTGTTTTGGGATTTGTGACACTTTATGGAGCATTAAGTGAAAGGGTAATTGTAGATTCCGAAACAATTCAGGTAACATATCCTGGGTGGGTTCCGCGCTTCTTTCGCAAAGGTTGGTCTTTATCTTGGAGTGAAGTTAAAGATTTAAAACTTCGTACCACAGGTCAAGGTGGGTTAGTTTATTACTTTGTAAGTAAGTCGGAAATCGCTTATTTGCTTCCAATGCGTGTCGTAGGTTTTGCTAAATTAGTACAGCTAGTTCAAGCCAAAACAAAAATTGATACAACAGATATTCGTCCTCTAGCTCAACCTTGGATGTATCTAATTTTGTTAGGATGCACCTTACTGTTGTTGCTAATAGATGCTTGGACAATTACAACTGCACTCACGGGGGTTAACTTGTCATAAGATGATGAGTTAGAAATAATGTCAGCATTCACCCTAATTGGTAATTGGAATTAATTGCGAGTTGTATTGTTTGGTCAACGTTGACGGCTAGGAGTAACTGCGATCGCAGATAAACTTAGTTCAGAAGTATTTTTCTGATGAGTTGACGATGTTAATGCTGTTGAATTAAGAATTTCTACATTTAACCGATAACCGACATTTCTCACGGTTTGAATTAAGCTGGGTTGTCGAGGGTCAGTTTCAATTTTCTTTCGTAAAGATAAAACGTGCGTATCAATAGTACGTGGATTATCAATAGCATCTGGCCAAGCACGACGCAATAAGTCAGATCGGCTTAAAGCTAGTCCCCCTACTTGAGCAAGCACGTATAGCAGACTAAATTCTTGAGGAGTTAAATCAATAAATTCGCCTTTAAAGCGGACACGCCGTTGCACCAAATCAATTTTTAGTTCGCCATAATCTAAAGATGCTGGCGCAACGTTCAAACGTAAACGTCGTAGTAGCGCCTCCACTCTAGCTAGAAACTCTTGTATTCCAAAAGGCTTAGTCAGGTAATCATCTGCTCCTGCTTTTAAACCAGCGACAATATCCGCTTCGGTATTGCGCGCTGACAGCATGAAGATTAACGAGTGTCGTTGCTGCTGAAGCCAGCGACAAAACTCAACTCCATCGCCGTCTGGCAAGTCAGAGTCAATGATCACAAGTGCTGGTTGACGGCTATAAAACGTTTCTCTAGCCTGGTGAATGTTAGCGCATTGAGCAACCCAGTAACCTGCTTGCTGTAAATGCCAGCCCAGGAGCGATCGCAGGTGCTGGTTGCCTTCAACTATTTGAACACAAACTGATGCCACAGCAGTATATTTCCCTTCAAGCTGGTGACGATAAGATTAACAGAGCTAATGTCAGGATATTGTCACTTTTGCTACTGAGAGTGAAGACGCGTGGAAAATACCGGAACATAATGCAAAACTTTTGGTGGATTAGTGGGTACAATAAACTTAACGAAGTTTAACAAAGTTGTCACACTTCGTAAAAAACCTCATCTTAAATAGATAAACTCCCCCAAGGAGGATAGAGATAATTTTTTGCAGAATATCTCTCAATTATCTAAAACTGGCATAAATACCTATAAAATTCAAATATTTTTTGAACAAAAATTATTCCCAGTTTCTACTCACGAGTCGCCAAAACCAAAATATGTAGTTAAAATGCGTAATTACTGTAATAAAAGTGAGGTAGTTATATAGAATACAACCTAAAAATAGCCCAGCAGGTACATGATCCCAAGGCTGTGTTCAATTACCATTAAGGTATATCAAAGGTAATTTTCAAAGATTACTGCTACTAAAGATATAAGCTTTTTATTCATTACTAGCTAAAGAATTCTAAAGCTGTCTTAAGTAAAGTTATTTTTGATAAAATCACTCAAATTCACCTTAACTAACTAGAAATTGTGAACAAATCCACAGCGTCTTTCTAATTAACGCGATGGGATACGCTATTGTTTAGAGCACACCATATACGAATTGCCTGCTGTTAACTAACTCTTTTTTATAGGTATTTAATCATGCTTCAAGATACTCAAACTATCCGTCACTACCAACAGCTTACCGATTCCCTTGTAGAAATGTGGAATCGCGGTTATCGCTTTGATGATCTCAGGCTGTATTTAGATGGCTATTTAGCTGCTCTCCGCAATACGAAAGTCGTTGAGGCATATCAAATACACCGTCTAGAGGAAGAAGCGACTAGGTATCTCTATGATACATCCAACTTTAATATGCTACAGACTGAGCGAGAAACTGACTATTATTAATGATTTTTGAAAGAACGCAAACTTATCGGTAAACAACTTACTTTCAATTTGCTTTAGTTAAAAAAACCCCGGATAAATTCTAAATATCTAGAATTTATCCGGGGATTGTCAATTATAATTACCAAGTTTTAGGAAGCAAGCGCAACTTCTACCATTTGCTGCAATTCGCCCTTTTGATATAGCTCAATCATCACATCGGAGCCGCCCAGAAATTGACCATCAATGTAAACTTGAGGAATTGTTGGCCAGTTGGAATACTCTTTAATTCCTTGACGTATTTCGTAGTCTTCCAGAATATCAATAGTTTGGTAGGGTACGCCTAGCGTATTTAGAATCTGAACTACATTATTAGAAAAACCACATTGGGGCATCAGTTTGTTGCCCTTCATAAAAACCAAAATTTTGTTTTGTTTGACTAAATTATCAATCCGCTCTTTCAGTTCTGGGGTCATATTTATGCTTGCAACTTTGTGCTGTGTGGTATATCTCTAGTTTAGTCAAGCTTAAGATCGTTGTCGCTTAAGCAGACTGACGTGCAGTTTCCCAGGTTTGGGGAGTATAAGTTTTGAGAGCTAAGGCATGAATTGCTTCGGTAGCCATTGCTTCTCCTACTGCCGCATATACTAGCTGATGCTGTTGTACAAGTGTCTTGCCTTCAAACAGCGCAGAAACCACTATTGCTTGGTAATGATCGCCGCCACCAGTCAAGTCTTGAACCTGGATATGGGCATCGGGCAATTGTGCCTTGATCATCGCCTCAACTTGATCTGGGGTAACCATTGATAATTCCTACTCACAATCTATTTCAAATCAATTTCTAAATGTAATCTATTTCTTAGGTGGGGTGGGTATGGTCTGTGGTGTAGGTGTTGTGGGTGTTGCCTGCGATGTGGGTACTGTAGGTGTTCTGGGTGGCGTAGGTTGACTGCCAACAGTACCAGAAAAAGGAGCATCCACAAAACCAATCTCAAATAACTGCTGGTAAGCTTTCTTACCTAAATCCCGTGTGGGGTTTTGGCTACGAATAATTTGAATTAACAACGGTACAGCTAGTTCTGATTGATTTTGCGCTCTATGTACCAGCGCCAATTGATAAGTTGCCTGATCGCGCATATCTGCCGCTTCAACAGCTTTACGTCGTTGGCTATCAGCAATTCGGTTATCAATTGCAGAGAAACTTGTATTTAGCTGTTGATAAAAATTAGACAACTGGTTGAAAACCTGACGTGCGTCTTGGAGTTTTTTGACAGCTACAGCATAGTTTTGAGAGGAAGCAGCACTAAGTGCTTCTGTCATTAAACGCTTTCCTCCCTGCTGGCTGAGGATACTATTACTCTGAGTCAAGGGACGCAAATTATTAGGATCACTCAAGTCAGGTTGGGTTGGTTCAGCATCTACTGCTTGCCCTGGGTTTGGATTTTGAGCTTGTGCTGGTGGTAGCAGCGTTAGTGTAAATGTGAGTGGAAGGGCAACAATATAGGTACTAAGGCGAGAAATACTTGCAAAATTCACCATAAAGGCACGCTTGAGCGGGTGAGGAGAAACCAAACAATTTTTAACTTTGTGTATCTTAACATTGCGAGACTTCAGGAATTTGAAGCCATTAGATTTTTTGCACTTGTTTCGATAAGCTGGGTTCGTAGTAATGAGTAAAGTCCTTGAAATCTTTTGATATTTGGGACGCTATTGCCCTACTACAAACTTATGAAAATATAGCTGTTTGACTGTTTGGTGAGACTCACGCAGCTACGAGAAAGTTCCCGTTTTTGTAAATAGGAGTTACCTAGATGAACGATGACGCAAATCAGCCTAATTCTGCTCAACAAAATTTTCTATCTACGGGTGTGTCTGAGGAAAATATCGGTAATATCTTGCAGCGTGGTGGTGAAGAATTAGGGCTGTTAAAGGTGAGCGACCGCTTTACTATCCGCCCGAATAACCCAGAAGCATCAAATCAGTTGGCAAACACAATACCTGCTGAATTTAATCGAACAATTCCTAAAGTACAGTTAGAAGAATTTCTCGTTGCACCAGATCAGCGAGATGAAGCGATGCAGACGGCAAGAAATTCAGAGCAAGTTGCTTTTGCTAGTCATGTTTATCAACTAGAAAATCATCCAGAAACCTTGGTTTATCTCACAGATCAACTAACGATTCAATTTGCTGATGGGGTAAAGGAGCAACAAATCAGTGCGATCGCACAATCTTATGGCTTAAACTTGCTGCAACCAGTGATTGGTATCCCCAACACCTATGTATTTGAAGTTACCCAGCAATCTCAAGAAAATCCCGTAAAAATTGCCAATCGCTTGATGAAACTTTCAGGGGTGTTGTTGGCGGAACCTAATATCGTAGTACCGCAAGAAAAGCACTACCGACCGAAAGATTCTTTATATCCTCAGCAATGGTATCTCTACAACAGTGGTGGCAATCGAGAAATAGTTGCAGGATCTCACATTGATGTAGAAAAAGCTTGGGATATTACTCGCGGTGTACGTTCTATCGTTGTAGCTGTGACAGATGATGGCTTTGATCTGAGTCATCCAGATTTTCAAGGACAAGGAAAGATTGTTGCGCCTAGAGATTTACAAGACAAAGACTTGTTACCTTTACCCACAGCAGAAGAAGAAAATCACGGTACTGCTTGTGCAGGAGTTGCGATCGCAGAAGAAAACAATTCTGGTATTGTCGGTGTTGCCCCAGGCTGCGGATTTATGCCCATTCGTACCACTGGTTATTTAGATGACAACTCCATTGAGCAAATATTTGACTGGGCGATTAACAAAGGTGCTGCTGTAGTTTCCTGTAGTTGGGGAGCCGCTTCTATATATTTTCCCCTTTCCTTACGCCAAAGAGCCGCCCTCACCCGCGCCGTTACTACTGGACGAAATGGTAAAGGTTGTGTAATTGTCTTTGCTGCTGGTAATGCTAATCGTCCACTCAACGGTACTGTAAATGAGCGTGGCTGGTCTAATAATTTTTTGCGAGGGACTACCCAATGGTTAAGCGGTTTTACTGTTCATCCAGACGTAATCACTGTTTCTGCCTGCACCAGTCTTAACAAAAAATCAGCCTATAGCAACTGGGGAACTAATATATCTGTGTGCGCGCCCAGCAATAATGCACCACCAGGAATGTGGTTTGAACAAAAAGGCTATCTTTATACTGCCCCTCCAATCCCATCCTCACTACCTGGATTAGGTATTTTAACCACAGATCGCGTCAGCGTGGCTGGCTACAACACCAGTAACTTTAGTGCTGATTTCGGCGGTACTTCCAGCGCGGCTCCCGTTGTTGCTGGAGTTGCTGCGCTAGTTTTATCGGCTAATCCTAACTTAACTGCTCAAGAAGTTAAGCGCATTCTTCAAGAAACTGCTGATAAAATTGTTGACCGCAATGCTGATCCTCAACTCGGTTTACAACTGGGTACTTACGACGCTAACGGTTATTCTCAGTGGTTTGGCTACGGTAAAGTAAATGCTTTTAAAGCTGTGCAAGCTGCGGGGCAGCGTTTACAACAAGCAAAAGTCTCCCAATATCTTCAAGTACGCAATGACAACAGCATTGCTATTCCTGAATATAATCTCCAAGGCGTTACCAGTAGTATTCAGATTAGCGATCGCAATCCCCTACGAGATATTAAAATCAGCCTCAACATTGAACACAGTTTTTTAGGCGATATAGAAATTAGTTTAAAAACACCTATAGGTCAAACAATACTATTACAAAATCGCACACTCGGCGCTGCGACTCAACTCCAAGCTACTTATTCACTACAAACTACACCTACACTTAAACAACTGCTTAACCAACCTGTTACAGGTATTTGGCAGTTATGGATTGTAGATTATGCCCAAATTGATAGTGGAATGCTCAAAAGTTGGCAGCTAAACTTAGGTATTTAACAGTTATCATTTGACTCTTAATTGCTAATTGTTAATTGTTTACTGCCAAAGTTCGCGTTCAACCCCAAAATTACTTAAGTATTGTAAGCCTGGAGAAATAAGTTTTTCTTGGCTACTATCTTCACGGCTATCTGCTACACAAGCTCCAGAGCATAAACCCAGCAAACGGAATAACATCAACCAGTACCAATTAAAATGAATATTGCAGCTACTTGGCTCAATGCTTATTTCTGGATTAGCTAGAGCTAGTTGGTCATAATTAGATATTAAGCTTACTCTATTAGTCATAGTAAACACTCTGCCTTAATCTCAGGGATTATAAATTGCTAGTACACCAAAAGCACAAATTTTCTCTAATTTGCGTTTAGCAGGGCAACAAGGTTTAGACAACCTAGTAATCTCCAATACCAATAGTTGATTTTAGGCTTAGTACAACCCTAAAAAGCTATTAATTTGGAAAACTACTTTGAAAACCCAATTTGCTGGCAACATTTTACAGCAGCATTTGTCAAAATAGTGATTTATTCATTTAAATAAAAAAATATTTTATAAATCTTAAAATTAATCTTTGACGATTTGTTACAAAAATTTATGATTGCTAAGTAACGCTGACATCCCCATCTGGTACAGCTATATAACTATACACTTACAGGGCTGTTTACTAGCAATTATTAATTGTTAATTGTTTCAAGCTGTTTGATAGCAGTTTCTAAATCAGCAGTCAAATTTTTAGCATTTGTTCTAGCTGATTCACTGTTATAGTCAGCAACTTCTAAAGAGGAACCAATATTAACTTTGACCGTACCACGCCACTTAGGAAATGGATGGCTGTAATTAATACTAATCGGTACAATTTTAATCCCCAATCCTGGCTGCATTGATTCTACTTGGAGAGCAATTCGAGCCAAACCACGCTTTAATGGGTGAACTTGATTATCTCTAAAAATATTGCCTTCTGGGAAAATAACTAGCATTTCCTTGTTGAGTAGCAATTCAACTCCATGACGAAAACTACCAACCCCTGGTTGATCTGGATCAATAGGAAACCCGCCCAAGCGCCGGACAAACCAACCCTGCAACCCTTTCATTTCATTGGCGGAAACCATAAACCGTAGGTCACGACCTGTAACATAAGGGCCAGTGGCATAAGGTACAACAAAAGCATCCCAACGAGCGCGATGGGTAGGTGCGAGAATAACTGCACCTTCTGTAGGTAAATTTTCTTGTCCAGTAACTTCTATCCGACTAAAGTAAAATGGCAGCAGACCATAACGCGCTACGGGATAGGCTATGAACTTTAACCAGCTTGCAACACGCGAAGTAATGGAGCCTTCTTTGCTGGCGGTTGATGTTTTTATAGTTGGTTCAGAAGAAAGCTGCATCATGTAACCTCATGTTTTTACGGCATCCTAGTATTGACTTTAGATTTTCCTACCTCTTTTTAGTTCTACTATAAGGACACTTTGAGAGTTGTCATAGGAAAGCATCATTGATAATTGTTAATTGTTAATTGATTAAGCGGTGTTGGCTAAACCAAGCTTGTAACTGTTGGCGACAGGGAGATTCTAGAATACCTGCTAATACTGATAGGCGATGATTAGAGCAAGCACTATCAGGAATATTAGCTACAGTCCGAATTGCGCCAGTTTTGGGGTCATTTGCGCCATAAACTAGCAATTTTAAGCGCGCTAAGACGATCGCACCTGCACACATCGGGCAAGGTTCTAAGGTAACGTAGAGGGTGCATTGATTGAGATGCCAGTCGCCTAAAACTTTGCCCGCAGTTCGGATCGCTAAGATTTCCGCGTGTGCTGTAGGATCGCGATCGCGCTCTTTACGATTAGCAGCTTCAGCAATTAAGTTACCAGCATCGTCAACAACAACTGCTCCTACAGGGACTTCACCAGCATCACCAGCATCAGTAGCAAGTGCTAAAGCTTTTTCCATCCATTGGCGATGTATTAAATACTCAGGCTCATCAATTGGCGGTGGGGGAATTTTTACCAAAATACACCCTTACGATGTTGCAGATTGTGCTAATAATGAATCCAATTGAGCTTGTTTATCCAAGGCGTAAATATCATCACATCCGCCAATGTGTTGATTATTAATAAAAATTTGTGGTAGTGTCCGTCTACCATTAGCACGTTCAGCCATTTGATTTCTGGCTGCTTCGTCCCCATCAATTTTATACTCGTTGAAGTTAACGCCTTTCCACCACAGCAACATCTTTGCCCGAATACAGAAAGGGCAGGTTTGCCAAGTGTAAATTTCTACATTAGCTTTAACTTTTTCTGGATGACGACCTAGCAAAGGATTAAGAAAGTCAAGCATTGTTCAGATTTAAGATATATAAGCTTTCTCTAGCCTATATCATTTAGGATTTAGGTATTTTATAGCAGTCAGTACTGTCTATAGTAGGGGCGGGTTGACAAAAAAACTTATATTCAGATATTGAATAGTCATAAACCCGCCCCTACTTTGATAATTAAAGCCTGAATTTTGACTCATAAATTAGTTTTTTTAAAGCAAAGTAACTTTTAGGTTGTTAGGCACAAACTTAAGTTCACAACCGTCAAGTATTGACAGTTGACTATAACCTAAGTCTAGTCTATAGGCAGCAAAAAATATCTTAACTGCAAAATTATTACTTGACAGATTATTAAGTAACGACTCTATGACGCTACCAATTGTAAAACCTAAAAATCAACAGTATTTAAAATTAGGGGTTTTATCTGCATTAGCATTAATAACTGCCTTCACTACAGCCTCAACTTATCGTGAATTCTTTATAAAGGGATTTCTACTAATTGCCCTTATATCCACTGGCGTGCTACTGAATAAACCCGATCAAGATTCTTTGGCAAAGATTGATGATATACACCATCTACGAGGGGCTTTATTATCTTCTGAGCCATTTTCTTTTTTTAGATATATATTCCAGGTAGTGCTTGTAGGTACTTTACTTTCATTTAAATGATTAATCTTCACTACACTGTCTACACTAGAAGTTCCGTATGGCTTGATCTCTAAAAGCTGCCAATCATTACTTTTATCCATACTTTTTATGTACTCTTTTGAATCAGTACACCAAAATTCATCTCCTTTTTTTTCTTGAGCGATACTTGCTTTAAAATACATTCCTAAAAAGTTGGTAATCTCTGTATTTAAAATTGATGACTCATCTAAATTAGATATATTAGCTACATTTTCGTTAGAATCTTCTTTAACCGTGAATATTTCCCTTCCCGCAAAAATTAAAATAACAAAAACCAACAAAACGAAAATAATGCCAGCTATTACTAAACTCTCAGTCCGCAGGAAAGTTTGAGCGTTGCTGAATTTTAAGGTTTTTTTAGGTTTTGGGGGTGCAACATTTTCAGGCTGAATATTCTCTTGTTCATGTTTAAAATTATTTTCCTGCTCAACAAAATTATTTGTCAGATCAGGCTCGGATAATTTAAAATCATCTCGCCAAGCTGGGGCTTTATTACCTGGGGCTTTTCCCCATACAACCACACGATGAATTTCTTCAGGATTTAAAGCGGTTATGCCTTTGCGAACAAAATTAACAATAAATGAATGAGAAGGCGGTTGTGTAGAGTCTGGATGAATTGATTCTGCTATCACCATTAAACAGTTGTTGGCAATACTAACTTTGGCTTTGATTCCTTTAGGTTGCAACTGGCTGTTCATTAGGGTGGCGATCGCTTTAGCATCACCCTGCTTGGCAAGTTCTAGAAGATTCTGTTGTGTCATAACTGGCAGTGGTGAAAATTTTAGAACATCATTTAATTATTTAATGCTTGCTGAAAAAGAACAATACAACTATATTTAACAGAATTTATCCGCGATCGCCTCAGAGTACGCGATCACCTCCTGGTAGTAAATACTCAGGTGAGTCAAAAGAGCGCAAGGGAGACACACTATCCTATAACTGATCAATACTACTGCCTTAAGGACTTCCGATCTCAAATCACGGCAAACTACGCTCACACTTTTTTTGCGATCACTTACGCATTTTTGATCAAAATTTGGTATAATCATATTCTATGCATACGGCGGCATAGCCAAGTGGTAAGGCAGAGGTCTGCAAAACCTCCACTCCCCAGTTCAAATCTGGGTGCCGCCTTTAATCATGTCAATTAACTAATTTTTTGTCATCGTTGTCAAATTACTGGCATCTTTGACATTTTTTTGTCCATATGATTAGGAGTTTGAAAGGGAAGATGTGATCGCTTCCCTAGGTCAAGGTCAGTCCTTGATTCCAGGTTCAAAACCCCGACTTTATAGATAAGTCGGGAATCTTGCTACTTGATATGATTTTTACTCAGAAATTCCTAGTAAACTACCATCGCCAGCAACTACTTCACCAATATTATAGGCAGCAATATTTTGTGAATTAAACCAACTAATAGTTTGCTCTGCGTGGGCTGGTGGTACAAGTAAAACAAAACCAATGCCCATATTAAAAGTATTAAACATTGCTGTCAATTTAACAGTACCTGCCTCAGCTAACCAGTTAAAAATCGGTGGAATAGTCCAACTGTTAGGGTTAATCTTAATAGATTGATTTTTTCCTAAACAGCGTGGCAGATTTTCTGGTAAGCCACCGCCAGTAATATGAGCCATACCATGAATATCAATCCCAGAGCGTCTAGCTTCTAGCACAGGCTTGACATAAATGCGCGTCGGTGTCAAAAAAACTTCAGCTAAACTTTGACCAGCCAAAACTTCTGGCGTGTCGTTCCAATTAAAATTACCATCGCTGACAATTTTTCGCACCAAACTAAAGCCGTTACTGTGAAGACCTTGACTTGCTAGTGCGATCGCCACATCACCCAATTCTACCCGTGAACCATCTACAATTTGGCTCTTTTCTACAATCCCTACACAAAAACCCGCTAAATCATACTCTCCCTGTTGGTAAAAACCAGGCATTTCTGCCGTTTCCCCACCGATAAGCGCACATCCAGACTGGCGACAACCTTCAGCAATCCCAGCAACAACTTCAGTTAACTGCTCAGAATTCAGCTTACCAGTAGCTAAATAATCCAGAAAAAATAATGGTTCTGCCCCAGATGTCAAGACATCATTGACACACATAGCCACTAAATCAATGCCGACAGTATTATGGCGGTTAAGCTCATGAGCAATTTTCAGCTTAGTACCTACTCCATCTGTTCCAGAAACCAGCACAGGTTCCTTATAACCTGTCGGGAGTTGGAAAAAACCACTAAAACCACCTAATCCACCCAAAACTTCAGAGCGGTGTGTGCTTTGTACTAAACTGCGGATTTGGTCTACAAAAGAGCGACCCGCCTCAACATCAACGCCTGCATCTTTATAATCCATCTTGAACAATTAACAATTAACAATTAACAATTATCAATGACCGATGACCGATGACCAATAACTAATGACTGACTTGAATTTTAAGTTAATTTCCTGAAATTGCTCATCTGCGCTGAAAAAATTCGTGTTAGTCTGTTTCGTGTTCCTGGTTGTACCAAGAACACGGAACGACTACGAGTTGAATAGTGGAGCAAGGCTTACACTTAATTTCGACTGCAAATTACTGAAAACTGCTGATGAATCAAAAATTTCTTTATAGTCTCGTGGCTGTCGTATTAACAACCTTTTTGGGTACAGTAACACCTAGTCATGCTCAATCAGAGCAACTTTACAAAAGTTCTAACAGCAAATCATCTCAATCAATCTTCGCCCAAGGGGATGAATCTATTACTAAAATAGTTCCCCATGAATTTTCCGGCTATCAAGCTGCAACTCTTTACTTACGCGGAACTCCGTTGTTAATGTTTCTAAGTTCCCGTCCTATTAACGAAGTTTCTTTACCAAGTCAACAAAGATTAGTGCAAATTCCTGAAGATGATCCAATTTGGAAAGCACAGCAAGTTGCAACCAAGCTAAATCAGCTAGGTGGGAATAATCTTAATAAGAGTGCGATCGCAGTCGTATTAGAACCAACTTGCAACTGCTACACAATTAAAGTCAATAGTCAAGCCTTAGTACAAATTAATGGTAGCGCCAGATTACCAAATACAACTAACAATCTGGCTGAAGATGCGTTGGAAATAGCTAGTCAACTCCGACGCGTGCTGACTGAATCTACCACTGTCGTAGAAATTCCCGTCCCGACACCACCACCGTCGCATCAAGCTGCTGTAGGCTCAGTTATTCGTTCGACTCTTCAAGGAATTGCCTCTTGGTATGGCCCTGGATTTCATGGAAGGCGTAGTGCAAATGGTGAAAGATATAACCAGAATGCTTTGACAGCAGCCCATCGCAGCTTACCATTTGGAACCCAAGTGCAGGTGACAAACTTAAAAAATAATCGTTCAGTAATAGTACGAATTAATGATCGTGGCCCTTTTATTAGAGGTCGGGTTATTGATCTATCTGCCGCAGCCGCCAGAACAATAGGAATAACCCAAACTGGCGTAGCACCAGTGCGTATAGATGTTTTAGACCCACAACAAATAACTGCCAGCAACAATTAACACCCAAAAAGATTGATAATTGTTAATTGTTAATTGTTAATTGTTCATGCGTCTGTTTACGACAACTGCTGGAATTCGTTCCTATTTAAAACAGCATCGGCAAGGGTTAGAAGTTGGCTTAGTTCCTACTATGGGAGCTTTGCACGCTGGTCATTTAAGCTTAATTGAGCAAGCTAAAAACCAAAATAAACTTGTAATTGTCAGCATTTTTGTCAATCCCCTCCAGTTTGGGCCAACAGAGGATTTCCAGCAGTACCCGCGTCAAATAGAGCAAGATCGGCAACTGTGTGAAAAAGTTGGAGTAGATGCAATTTTTGCTCCTACAGCCGCAGAAATGGGAATAATTAGTACAACTGACTCAGAACTTACGCAGGTTGTACCACCACCGTCAATGACATCAGTTTTATGCGGTCGCTCACGTATTGGTCACTTTCAGGGTGTTGCTACGATCGTGACGAAGTTGTTAAATTTAATTCAGCCTGAGCGAGCTTACTTTGGCGAAAAAGATGCCCAGCAGTTAGCAATTATCCAGCGATTGGTAGAGGAGCTAAAATTGCCAGTGCAGATTGTTCCTTGTCCAATTGTCCGAGAGTCCTCTGGACTAGCCTATAGTTCCCGCAATCAATATTTAACACCTGAGCAAAGAGAACAGGCACAAGTATTGTATCGAGGTTTAGGAAAAGCCAAGGATTTGTTTAGTTTAGGTGAACGATCGCGCACTCTACTAATTAATGCAGTTAAGCAGGAAATAGACACAATTCCAGCTTTTCAAATGGAATACTTAGAATTGGTTGACCCAACTACATTAATACCTTTAGAGCAAGTTGCAGAAACAGGACTACTCGCGATCGCAGCTAAAATTGATTCAACTCGCTTGATTGATAACATCATCTTACGAAACCGTCAACCGATTGTAGCAATTGATGGCCCTGCTGGTGCCGGAAAATCTACCGTAACTCGTGAAGTTGCTAAACAGCTAGGACTGCTGTATTTAGATACCGGGGCAATGTATCGGGCTGTAACGTGGTTAGTTTTACAATCAGGAATTGCCTTGGATGATGAAAGTGCGATCGCAGAATTAGTGAGCCAATTTCAAATCAAATTTGTAGAAAATCAACAAAATGAATCAAACCTCCAAATTTTCATAAATGATCATGATGTGACTCAAGCAATTCGTTCAATGGAAGTAACAGCAAAAGTATCTGCGATCGCAGCTTTGCATTCTGTTCGTACTGAACTTGTCAGACAACAGCAAAATATCGGCAAAAAAGGCGGCATAGTTGCTGAAGGTCGAGATATTGGTACTAACGTTTTTCCCGATGCTGAACTAAAAATATTTTTAACAGCTTCTGTTAAAGAAAGAGCGCGTCGGCGGCTTAAAGATTTGCAAAAGCAAGGTCAGAAAAATGTCAGTTTAGAGCAACTAGAAAACTTGATTCAAGAACGCGACATGAGCGACAGTAATCGTACTTTTGCGCCCTTACGCCAAGCTATTGATGCCGTAGAAATTCAAACAGATAATTTGACTATTGCAGAAGTTATTAATCAGATTATAGGTTTATATAAACAACAATTAACAACTAACAATTAATAACTACCCAAAAACAGAATTTTATGCCACAACGATAGGAGAAAAGAATTGACATAATTATTACTCTTATTCATTTACTTTTTGTGCAGATTGTTAACAGTTAAGGAATAACTCACTTGGGAAAGCGTTATATGTTTTTTAAAGTAGGCAAGAAATTCAGCGATTGGGGGTTAGCTCTTGCGGTTACTTCTGTGGGTGTACTTGGTCTCTTCATTCTATATTGGCAGCTATCTAATGATCGGGCAGTGACCACACAAGACCAGCTAAATATTTCCCAGCAAAAAAACCGTAAATATAACTTACCAGACAAAGATATTATTCCCAAAAGCAGCGATCGCGGTGAGCAACAGGAACCTAGTCCAACCCTTAAGCAATCAATTAAACCAACTAATCAAAGTTTAAGCAAAGTGATTGGACAATGGGAGCAAACAGCTAGAACAGAAATTTTGAATGTTTTAATTCCAGCTTCTTTTCAAGGGCAAGTTCTTAAACAAGTAAAACTGAGTAGTAAAGAAAAAGCGATCGCCCTTACCTTTGATGATGGCCCTTGGCCACGCAGCACCTTAAAAATATTAGAAATTCTTAAAAAAGATAATATTAAAGCAACATTCTTTATGGTAGGGCTACCCCTGAAAGAATATCCTCAGATTGCCCAGCAAGTAGTACTAGATGGTCACGCTGTTGCTAATCATACCTGGAGCCATCGTTATCGTCGCATGAGTCCTGCGGATGCTGCTCGTGAAATTGAGGATACAGAGGCACTAATTTACAAGATTACAGGATTAAAACCCGCAATATTTCGTCCGCCTGGTGGTTTAATGAACAACGGAGTAGTTGACTATGCTAAAAAGCATAAATACTTCGTAGCAATGTGGTCGTCAGACTCAAGAGACTATAGCCGCCCATCTGTACCTGGCTTGGTTAAAAATGTACTTAAAGACGCGAAACCAGGCGGTATGGTACTGATGCACGATGGGGGAGGCGATCGCGCTCATACAATTAAAGCATTACCCATAATTATTTCTCAACTGAAAAAGCGCGGTTATAAATTTGTCACCGTACCAGAATTGCTAGATCTACAGGAACAAGAACAACAGGTACTAGCTAAAAAATCTACTGATACCCCAACTACTAATTCCTATACATCTTTAAACACAAAAAAATAGAAAAGTGATCAATTCAAGTGCAAAAATTAATTGTAGATTGAGTATAAATTGTAAATGTTACTTTATCGTCCTGTGGGAGCAAAGGAACTTGAATTAATCGCTCAAGCGGACTTTCGAGCATTTCCTCCTCGGCTTCCTGAACAACCCATTTTTTACCCAGTTCTTAACTTTGAGTATGCAGCGCAAATTGCTGAAAAATGGAATACACGGAGTAATAGTTTTGCTGGCTTTGTAACCAAATTTGAGGTAGAAGACAGCTATGTGAAGCAGTTTGATATTCAAATAGTTGGTAGTAGCATTCATCAAGAGTTGTGGGTACCAGCTACAGAACTCAAAGAATTCAACCTGCATATCATTGGTAAAATTACTATTGAAGCAGCATATTACGGAGAAAAGTTTTTGGGTGAGGTAGACCCTGAAACAAATTTACCCAAAGGAATTAGAGCAACTACAAAGCAGGCTTATTGGGTATAAGTTTTACCTTGAGAATAAAAAATTATTTACTCACACTCTTTCTGTAATTTTTTAACCTCAATTACGCAGATCACATCAAGATCAGGCTATTGTAAACGAGCGAATAAAAAATGGGTGACACCAGCCACCCACAAACAAATTATCCGTTAAAATCCGTTACCCAACCCTTTGCCACTATGCCTTAACAGCAACTTTCTCAGTAGCAGCTTCAGCATTTGCTTCCGGTGAATCAGCCTCAGAAGGTGGTACAACCTGCCAGAATTTAGGTAAATATTCTGACCAATTATCCAAAATCAGCTTCGCTTTCTCACTACCAGAATGTTCTGCATGAGTAGAAATTAATTCCTTTAACTGCTGTTCACCAACTGGCGCTGTAACCCGTTGAATCTTCACAATTTCTGGGTTAACTTTCGCGGCAAAACTATCATCTTCATCTAAGAAATAAGCCAAACCGCCTGTCATTCCAGCGCCAACATTGCGACCAACATTTCCCAAAACAACAATCACGCCACCTGTCATATACTCGCAACAATGGTCGCCAGCACCTTCAATTACTGCTTGACCTTTAGAGTTACGGACGGCAAATCGCTCACCCGCTTTACCATTAGCAAACAAAGTGCCGCCAGTAGCGCCATACAAGCAAGTATTACCAACAATTACCTGCTCTGATGCCTGATAAGTAGCGTCTGCGGGTGGTTTAATAATAATTTCGCCACCGTGCATCCCCTTACCTACATAATCATTAGCTTCACCCTCTAACTTCAGGGTCATTCTAGGTAAGTTAAATGCGCCAAAACTTTGACCAGCACTTCCTGTGAAATTGAGGATAATTTGCCCCTCAAAGCCACTATTACCATGCACAGATGCGATCGCACCAGCTACCCTTGCACCCACACTGCGATCCGTATTGACAATCGCGATCGTCTTAGCAACACTACCATGTTCGCGGATGGCAGCTTGAATTTGTGGATCGTTTAATATTTGGTCATCCAAAACTGCACCATTGCTATGTACAGCTTCATGATTCAACCAAGAACGATCATCCCGTGTATCTGGCAACTTAGTAATACAATCCAAGTTTAAAGATTGAGTTTTTGCCAGTTGCTTGTCTGCGCGTACCGTTAATAAGTCAGCACGACCAACAATTTCATTTAATGAACGGTATCCCAGATGCGCTAACAAACTCCGCACTTCTTCCGCAACAAAGTAGAAGAAATTAACAACGTGTTCTGGAATACCACTAAACCGCTTCCGCAAATCTTCCCGTTGAGAAGCTACACCTACAGGGCAGTTATTAGTGTGGCAAATCCGCGCCATAATGCAGCCTTCAGCAATCATGGCGATCGAACCGAAGCCGAACTCCTCAGCGCCCATTAAAGCGCCTATGAGGACATCCCAGCCACTCTTAAGACCACCATCAACCCGTAGGATAACGCGATCGCGCAAGTTATTTTCCATCAACACCCGATGCACCTCAGTTAACCCTAATTCCCAAGGTGAACCAGCGTGTTTAATCGAACTTAAGGGAGATGCGCCAGTCCCGCCATCGTGACCAGAAACTTGGATAATATCCGCATTAGCCTTAGCTACACCCGCAGCAATTGTACCAATCCCAACTTCCGCCACCAACTTCACCGAAACCTGTGCTTTCGGGTTAATTTGGTGCAAGTCAAAAATCAATTGCGCTAAATCTTCAATCGAATAAATATCGTGGTGCGGTGGAGGTGAAATTAATGTCACCCCTGGCTTAGAACGGCGCAGCATCGCAATATAAGGGCTAACCTTCTTCCCAGGTAATTGACCGCCTTCTCCAGGTTTCGCACCTTGAGCCATTTTAATTTCAATTTGTTTAGCACTCATCAGGTATTCTGGCGTTACACCAAAACGACCCGATGCTACTTGCTTGATTGCACTAGAAGCAGTATCGCCATTACGCAACCCTTTCAAGTGAGGTAATGTTGCAGAATTACCATTCTCATCAACATCATCCAACACCTTAAAGCGAACTGGATCTTCGCCACCTTCCCCAGAATTAGATCTACCACCAATTCGGTTCATCGCGATCGCTAATACCTCATGCGCCTCCCGTGATAGCGCACCTAACGACATCCCACCAGTACAGAACCGCTTGACAATATCCGCAACCGATTCTACTTCCTCAAGGGGTACAGCAGAGCGATCGCTCTTAAAATCCAACAAATCGCGCAGCGCGGTAACTGGACGACCTGCCAAATGTTGCTTATAAACCTCATAGTGGTTGTATTCCGACTTCGCCACCGCCTTATGCAGTGCTTTCGCCAATTCAGGGCTATTCATGTGATACTCGCCACCAGGACGGTATTGCACAAAGCCCAAATTTTCCAACTTCTTAATATTGATTTCAGGGAAAGCACGCTGATGAACAGAAATCACCTCTTGGGCTAAATCTTCTAAACTTAAGCCACCCAAGCGCGAAGCCGTACCTTTAAAGCCCAAAGCTAACAAATCTCCACCAATACCAATTGCCTCAAAAATTTGGGCAGCTTGGTAAGAAGATAATAGCGAAATCCCCATCTTGGAGAGGATTTTTAACAAACCTTCCTCTACAGCCTTGCGGTAATTAGCCTGAGCTTTTTCTACAGTCAAAGCAGGAATTTTGCCTCTTTCCATCAGCGCCTGAGTCTTAGAATCAGACCACCAATGGCGCACACTTTCTAGTGCTAGATATGGACAAACCGCAGACGCACCATAGCCGATTAAACAAGCGAAGTGGTGAGTACTCCAGCATTGAGCCGTATCCACAACTAAAGAAGCCTTGCAGCGTAATCCTTGCTTAATCAAGTGGTGGTGAACAGCACCGACTGCGAGTAATGGCGGAATATAGCTTAATTCAGCACCTACTGTACCATTAGTGCGATCGCTCAGAATCAAAACTTTCTTACCACCACGTACCGCATCAACCGCCTCTTGACACAAACGACTTACCGCCGCTTCTAATCCCTTCGGGCCTTGCGCGATTTCAAACAAAGTAGACAAATAGGCTGTCTCAAAACCCAACTCCTGAATCTTAGCTAACTCCCCATCATTC
Source organism: Oculatellaceae cyanobacterium (assembly GCA_036702875.1). Taxonomy (GTDB): domain Bacteria; phylum Cyanobacteriota; class Cyanobacteriia; order Cyanobacteriales; family PCC-9333; genus Crinalium. The sequence continues at coordinate 60,208 of DATNQB010000024.1, forward strand.
AAAACAGGCGTTTCCAACTTCAGCAACCGCGCATACTCTGGCTTCGCTTCTAGCAAATTACCACGTTCACCCAACTCCATACTCAAAGACATCACCAACTTTTCCCGCAACGGGTCAATAGGTGGGTTAGTCACCTGAGCAAAACGTTGTTTGAAATAGTCATATAAAATATGGGGTTTTTCCGACAACACCGCCAAAGGAATATCATCACCCATACAGAAAGTAGGTTCCTTTCCTTGAACCGCCATTTCCTGGATAATCATATCCACATCTTCAGATGTGTAGCCAAAAGCAGTTTGCTGACGCAATAAAGTTACTGTATCCAACTGGTTAGCGTCAGGAAAAAGTTGATTTTCTAAATTTTGGCGATACTCTTGCAGCCACGCCCCATAAGGATTTGCCTTAGCAACACGCTGCTTAATTTCCCAATTCTTCAAAACTTCATGGCTTTCCAAGTCCACAGCAATCATTTGCCCTGGCCCCAACCTGCCCTTTTCTAAAATTTCAGATTCCGGCAAGTCCACCACACCAGCTTCCGAACCCACCACCACATAGCCATCTTTAGTAATGCAATAACGCGCAGGTCGCAAGCCATTACGGTCAAGAGTCGCCCCTACTTTCTTCCCATCACTAAATACCAGTAAAGCAGGGCCATCCCAAGCCTCTTGAATACCGCTATAGTATTCATAAAAATCCACAATTTCGGGATAATTCGCTAAATCCGGTTGATTCTTATAAGCTTCTGGAACCATAATCATGATTGATTCCAGTGGGCTACGTCCAGAGCGCACCAATAACTCAAATACATTATCTAGTGTCGCTGAATCACTATTATCAGGATTCAAAATCGGCTTCAATTGATTTAAACGACCTTCCCAAGACGGATGATCTAAATCTGCCTCCCGTGCCATCGTCCAGTTAATATTGCCCAACAGTGTATTAATCTCACCGTTATGTCCCAACAAACGCATTGGTTGAGCTAACGGCCACTTCGGCAGCGTATTTGTACTAAAGCGACGGTGATATATCCCAAATGCACTCTGATAAGCTGGATTTTTTAAATCTGTATAAAAATCTCCCAGCACTACAGAACGCACCATGCCCTTATAAATAATAGTCCGATTAGAAAACGAGCAAATATAGAAATCGTCAGACCGCTTGAAATTAAGATTCTTTTCCGCCTCTAACGCTTTGCTAATGAGACAACGCACCACATATAAATGTCGCTCTAGTTCATCCCCTGTTTTATCAGGGGAAACCACCAATAGCTGTTCAATTTTAGGCTGATTTTCTAGTGCTTGGACACCTAGTATTTCTGGCTTTACTGGTACTTCTCGCCAACCAAGCAACTGTAAATTTTCAGTAGCCAAAACTTCCTCAACAATGCGCCGAGTAGCACTTTGCTTAGTAGCATCTGGCGGTAAAAACACCATCCCTACCCCGATTTTATCGGTTGCAGGCATTGTCAAATTTTTCTGCTCAAACCATTGACTCAACAATTCCCAAGGAATTGCCGTCATCAACCCCGCACCATCCCCAGAATCTTGGTCAGCACTACAACCGCCTCGGTGTTCCATGCACGACAAAGCCGACAACGCCTGTTCAATCAGCTTATGTGTAGCCACACCCGCACAAGAAGCAATAAAGCCAACGCCGCAAGCATCCCTTTCCTCCACCAGCCATCGTTGCCCCCCATAGGGTGCTTCGCCCTGATTTAATAGATTCGGTTGTGTGTTATTGTTCAGACTCCCGTTATTCATTGATTTGTCCATGTGATTTGGTAAAAATTTACTGGTTGTAAGATGGTTTACTCTGCGGTGGCTTGACAATTAGCTTCCACAAGCTTCTGGATAGGCGTTAACCATTATGTAGAATTAATTCCCTAATGTCCTATCCCACTCTTCATCCATGACCCACAATTTTAGGCAATGGAAATCTTTTTAAAAAGAATTTAAGCTTTACCAGTCGATATACTCTAAGACTGACGCTTTAAATTTAACTACTGCTCGGATAACTATATCTGACATAGACGCGGGTGCATTCCTAAGTCTGAATACTTTAACAACAAATTTTTTAGAGAGACAAAAATCAGCCCTAGCAACCACTAACCTCGGTAACAAGAGCGATAACTAAAGATGGTGCCTTAAAGAAAATCTTAAAATCTTAAGTTAGATTTTGATATTCTGTCAGAGTAGCAGAATAGCCATATTATAAGAAAGATTTAGATCTGGCAATCCCTAAATTTTTACTTTTACCTTTGGAACTTGTAGTAAAAAAAGCTGTCTAAGGTCTTTAACATTTGATGCAGACATCAAGCCTAAAACTCAGCAACTCATAAAATTGACATATCGGCACTTAGTACCAGTATAAGTGATAAAAGTCAAGTTAGTTATTAATGGTAGTTACTCTTACTTCAATTATCAAGGCATAAATGACAAACTGACCCACGTAAAGTCATCATTTTTTGATATTTATGTACTGAGTTCGATAATTAAGTTATTTCTACAGACCACAGCACAAATAAAAATTTCTGATACATGATAGTAAAAATGAGCTTTAAGACAAAAACGAGTTGTGGTCAAGTGGGAATCAAATCATTTAGATGCTTCAAAAAACTCTCTTTCAATTCCTTCAGTTTGGTATTGCTTTACTTATCAAGCGCACAAGTTGGTCAAGCACAACAATTGGTATCAGAAAAGGTTTCTTCAAATGTTGCTCCATCGCCCTCATTGAGTAGTAATTACCCAACATTAAATCATCAACAGCTTGTCGCAGCATTACCGCAGTTACTAAAAAAAGGAACTAAAATTTCCTTGAATGGTAGAACATTACCCATCGCTTGGAGTCAATGGCAGAGTGGTAAATCCACTCGGACAGGTATCAGCGATACAGGTTTGATGCAAGCAATGGGAGTGGAATTATTAAACACAAATAATTCTAATAAACAGCCCATACTATGGTTTTCTAAATCCCAAAAGCCTTTATTACTAGATGCTAAATTAGCGGGTAGCTATCGTTATCTAGATATTACCAATTTTATCAAAACTGCTGGTTGGCAACTTCAAAACGAGAACAATATTCTCAAGATTTCATCACCATCTGCCAGTATCAAAAATGTTCAACAAGAAAACAAATTATTACAGAATAATGGTGCTATACCAATATCTCCACAGCGTATTATTGTTGAATTAAATAAACCCACTCCTTGGCAAGTTAGCCAAAATCGTAATGAAGGGATAATTACGGTTGAAGGAATAGCTGAACCAGAACTAATACAGCGCTTTACTCCTCCTGTTGTAACCCCTCCAACCCAAAACCCAGTTTTACCTGATGAAGGATCAGGAAATAATTTAAACTTAAATCCTCCTTTCTCTGCACCACCTTTTCCCCCGGCATCTATCCCTGTACCAACGCCTCAACCACAAGGAACCTCCCAAATCAAGCTTGAAAGCTCCCAAAAGCAAACTACAATCAAAGTCAACGTTCCTACTGGTTGGCGTTTACGCGCCTCAACAATATCTAACCCCAATCGTTTAGTAATTGATATTGCACCGGATGCACTTGTAGAGCGAAATATTCTTTGGTCACCAGGAGTGCGTTGGCAACAAAAATTAGTAAATCTTGGAGCCAACCGTTTTCCGATAGTATGGCTAGAAGTTGACCCAAAACAACGCGGGTTAACTCTAAAACCTATTTGGAGTAATCCTACAAGCTTAGTTGGCATTGCTCCCTTAGTTAACATAGCGCCATCATCGCAAGCATCTGCGGCTGTTAATGCAGGCTTTTTTAATCGCAAGCAACTGGTACCTTTAGGGGCGCTTCGTTTAGATAACCGATGGGTATCTAGTCCAATTTTGAATCGGGGTGCGATCGCCTGGAACAATAACGGCAATATTAAAATAGGTCGCCTCAGCCTTGATGAAACCTTAACTACATCCACAGGCGAAAATATACCCATCCTTGGTCTTAACACTGGCTACGTCCAAGCTGGAATTGCACGCTACACTCCTGCATGGGGAACCACCTACACCCCCCTAACTGATAATGAAATCCTTGTAGTTGTCCAAAAAAACCAAGTCACTAATGTAGTTATGGGAGGAAAGTTTGGTCAAACTCCTTTTCCCATACCATCTGATGGATATTTGCTGACAATCAGAGCAAAACCAGAATTAGCTGATGTATTTACAGTTGATAAGGTTCTCCGCATCAACAGTAGTACTAACCCAGTTGAATTTAATCAATACTCTAATGTAGTAGGTGCAGGCCCAGTATTAATTCAGAATCGCCAAATTGTTCTAGATGCTAAAGCCGAAAAATTCAGCGATGCCTTTATAGCTGAAGCAGCAATTCGGACTGCGATCGCTACTACACCCTCTGGTAAAATCATCATAGCTGCTGTTCATAACCGTGCAGGCGGTGCTGGCCCCACTTTGGCAGAATTTGCCCAACTGATGCAACAGATGGGAGTTGTCGATGCCCTCAACCTCGACGGCGGTAGCTCTACCAGCCTTTATCTAGGGGGGCAACTAATTAATCGCTCTCCTGCTACCGCAGCCCGTGTTCACAACGGTATTGGCATCTTCTTCAAACCTAACCCCTAGTACACAATACTTCACAAAATCATAACTTGAGCTTTTTGCATTCAGTCGTCATTAGTAAAGAGTCTTATACAAATCTACAACCCCCATTTCAAGTTTCGCAAACACAGCTAACACCTACCACGGATAATTTGCTATGTTTGGCTAAGGTTATTACTTGTCCTGATTTTTCAGATCACGATAGTAACCTTTAGTTAACAATATTTAGACTCTCAACTATTTAGTTGTTATTGCATAAAAATGACTCAAACACAAACAATTGAGCAACTTTCTGAAAGATTATTACCTACATCAATCCCAGGGAACATAGTTGCTGCTACAGAACTAAGACCTTGGGGTTCTTTCACAATTTTAGAAGAAGGGCATGGGTATAAAATTAAGCGGATTGAAGTTAAGCCTGGGCATCGCCTCAGTCTGCAAATGCACTACCACAGGAGCGAACATTGGATTGTAGTTTGCGGAACAGCCAAAGTTACTTGTGGCGATCAAGAATTGGTTCTCAGTAACAATCAGTCTACTTATGTTCCTCAATGCACAACTCACCGTCTAGAAAATCCAGGTGTAATTCCTCTAGTTTTAATAGAAGTGCAAAATGGGGAATATTTGGGAGAAGATGATATTGTACGTTTTCAAGATGATTACTCCCGTAGCCAAAATCAATAAACAATTATCAATTATTCCCTAAGTTCCCTTATGGCTAGAAATAATGCAGGATTTTTGGGATTTGCTAGAACGCATCTCTAATAAACAATTATCAATTACTCTTTAACTTAAGTTAGGGTGGGAAATCACAAAAAAGGTTTTTGATTTTTTAGAGCGCATCTGCGCGGAGATGGCAGAATTGACAATTGATCATATAGTCAAGTTTATTAAATACAATTAGCCTTTGCTAATTAGGCGTTGTAACTATAAAAGCATTGGCGCAGCCTACCGTAGGTAATCGCGCTGAGTAGTATGAGTTGATCGTAAAAATTGAAATAGCTGATGATTCATCTAAGTAAAGCTGCCGTTAGTGAAATTCGTCGAATGCACTCCCACCAACAAAAATCGGATGCTAAATTACGTGTAGGTATCCAAACTGGTGGTTGTGCAGACTTTTTTTACACAATTGAGTTTGATCAAACAGTCAACGCTGACGATAGCCTCTATGACTGTAGTGGTATTTCAGTCCTAATAGACTCCCAGAGCATTAGATACCTTACTGGACTAACAATAGATTATTCTGAAGATCTAATGGGAGGTGGTTTTCGCTTCCACAACCCAAACGCACACGAAAGCTGTGGCTGTGGTAACTCATTTAGTGCAAGTATAGAGTAGGAAGGTTTAAAGCAATCTAGATAGCATTGTGAGAGAAGCTAAATTGTTTAAATAACAAAATCCTCAACACCATAGCTTTGATAAAAGTTATTCAGAACTTTTCATAACCCAGCCAGTAGAAATTATAAAAATTGACACTCATCCTCTAAATTCGATATAGTTAGAATTTGTCAACAGTTGGAATATATTGGAGCTGTCCATAATTTAACTCATGCCCACCATTCAACAGCTCATTCGTAACGCTCGCGAAACTACGAAAGCAAAAACCAAGTCACCCGCGTTAAAACAATGTCCGCAACGCCGTGGTGTCTGCACAAGGGTTTATACTACCACCCCTAAAAAACCAAACTCAGCCCTGCGTAAAGTAGCAAGGGTGCGCTTAACCTCTGGTTTTGAAGTTACAGCTTATATCCCAGGAATTGGTCATAACCTTCAAGAACACTCCGTTGTAATGATTCGGGGTGGACGGGTTAAAGATTTACCTGGTGTGCGATATCACATTATTCGGGGAACCTTAGACACATCTGGTGTGAAGGATCGCCGTCAAGGTCGTTCTAAATATGGTGCCAAGCGTCCTAAGTAAGTTGTAGGTTAGTTGGTAAATTGCCAAGCACAGCAACTGTGATGCTTCTTTAGATTAAATAGCTGGTTGATCCAGTTACGCAAATGTTGGCATCCAAGTCAGTGGGAGGATGCCTGCATAATTGCCCTGATAATTTTGTCTGTTCTTAAAGGCTTATTATGTCTCGTCGCAAGCTAGTTCAAAAACGTCCTGTTCCCCCCGATTCGCTGTATAACAGCCGCCTTGTTAGCATGATAATAAGGCGAATTATGCGTAGTGGCAAGAAATCTATTGCTGCGGGGATCATTTATGACGCATTAAAAACAATTGAAGAACGGACAGGAAATGATCCGTTGGAAACTTTTGAAAAAGCCGTTCGCAACGTCACACCTTTGGTGGAAGTTAAAGGTCGTCGTGTGGGTGGTGCTACATATCAAGTGCCTATGGAAGTTAGCTCTAACCGAGGAACTACCCTAGCAATGCGCTGGCTGATTAATTTCGCCCGCCAACGTCCTGGTCGCAGCATGGCGAGTAGGTTGGCAAATGAATTAATGGATGCAGCCAATGAAACTGGCAACGCTATTCGTAAGCGTGAAGAAACTCATCGGATGGCAGAAGCCAATAAGGCATTTGCTCACTATCGGTACTAATTTCCAGCCCAGCTTGAACACCCGGATAGATTTTTAAAGAAAGTATACAATCGAGAGCAGAGAGTAATACGACTAAGATCCGGTAAGATCCGGCGGCAGAGACGAAGGAGGTAGCCGTGCCACGTACCATCCCGTTTGAGAAAGTACGCAACATCGGGATTGCAGCCCACATTGATGCGGGTAAAACAACAACAACAGAACGTATTCTGTTTTATTCGGGACTCGTTCACAAGATTGGCGAAGTTCATGAAGGTACTACTGTAACCGATTGGATGGAGCAAGAGCGGGAGCGAGGCATTACCATTACTGCCGCTGCAATTAGCACCAATTGGAAAGGGCATCACATCAACATCATTGATACTCCTGGACACGTTGACTTTACAATTGAAGTAGAACGTTCCATGCGGGTTCTTGACGGTGTGATTGCCGTATTCTGCTCAGTTGGAGGTGTTCAACCTCAATCTGAGACTGTCTGGCGGCAAGCTGACAGGTATAAAGTGCCTCGGATTGCCTTCGTCAATAAAATGGATCGGACTGGAGCAAACTTCTATAAAGTTTACAACCAGATCTGTGAACGTATGAGAGCTAACGCAGTTCCCATACAGATCCCTATTGGGAGCGAAAGCGACTTTATAGGGATTGTGGATTTGGTGCGGATGCGTGCCTATTTCTTCAAGGACGATCAAGGCAAAGAAGTTCAAGAAGCAGATATTCCCGCAGATCTTCAGGAGATAGCCGAAGAGTACCGTGTTAAGCTGGTTGAGGCTGTTGCAGAAACAGATGATGCTCTTACCGAGAAGTACTTGGAAGGTGAAGAATTCACTGAAGATGAAATTAGGGTAGCTCTGCGTAAAGGCACAATTGGCGGCACAATTGTACCCATGCTCTGTGGCTCTGCCTTTAAAAATAAGGGCGTTCAGCTATTACTGGATTCAGTAATAGATTACTTACCATCACCCATTGATAAACCGCCAATTCAAGGCATTCTGCCCAACGGCGATGCAGTTTTACGTCACCCTAGCGACGAAGAGCCGCTTTCCGCTCTCGCTTTCAAAATAATGGCAGACCCCTATGGACGTTTGACGTTTGTTAGGGTATACTCTGGGGTTCTCAAAAAAGGCAGTTATGTCCTGAATTCAGCTAAGGGTAAGAAGGAGCGTGTATCACGCCTAATTATTCTGAAAGCTGATGATCGGATTGAAGTTGATGAACTACGAGCGGGAGATTTAGGCGCGGCATTAGGGCTGAAAGATACTTTTACAGGGGATACAATTTCTGAAGAAGGTCATCCTGTAATTCTGGAGTCTCTGTTCATTCCTGAGCCAGTGATCTCAGTGGCAGTTGAACCGAAAACTAAACAAGACATGGAGAAGCTCTCTAAAGCACTCCAATCCTTGTCAGAAGAAGACCCTACGTTCCGAGTAAGCATTGACCCAGAAACTAACCAAACCGTGATCGCAGGAATGGGTGAACTTCACCTAGAAATTCTGGTAGATCGGATGCTGCGAGAATTTAAGGTGGAAGCTAATGTGGGCGCTCCCCAAGTTGCTTACCGAGAAACAATCCGCAAAGCTGTCAAGGTTGAAGGTAAGTTTATTCGCCAGAGCGGTGGTAAAGGTCAGTATGGTCATGTAGTCATCGAAGCGGAACCAGGAGATCCTGGTAGTGGGTTTGAATTTGTCTCCAAAATTGTTGGGGGTGCAATTCCTAAAGAATACATTCCTGCGGTTGAACAGGGTATCAAAGAAAGCTGTGAATCTGGTATCCTGGCTGGTTATCCTGTGATTGATGTCAAAGCCAAACTTGTTGACGGATCTTACCACGATGTAGACTCTTCAGAAATGGCATTTAAAATTGCTGGCTCAATGGCAATTAAGGATGCTGTGATGAAGGCTTCACCTGTGCTATTAGAGCCTATGATGAAAGTTGAGGTAGAAGTTCCTGAAAATTTCCTTGGAGATGTGATAGGCGACCTCAACTCTCGCCGGGGTCAGATAGAAGGTATGGATTCTGATCAAGGAATTGCCAAAGTTACTTCTAAAGTACCTCTGGCAGAGATGTTTGGTTATGCCACCGACATTAGGTCTAATACCCAAGGTCGGGGTATATTCTCAATGGAGTTTAGCCACTATGAAGAGGTACCTCGTAATGTGGCTGAAACCATTATTGCCAAAAGCAAAGGGAACGCATAAATAGCCGCTCAAAATTAAGCTATTAGCTGTAAAGACACGGGTTGATCCCGTCTCTATAATAATTGAAGACCGGACGCTGAACGCTTTCAAAAAGATAAGGAACACGTAATTCATGGCACGCGCAAAGTTTGAAAGGAATAAACCCCACGTCAACATCGGCACTATTGGTCACGTAGACCACGGCAAAACTACGCTTACTGCTGCAATCACAATGACTTTGGCAGCAATGGGTCAAGCACAAGCCCGGAAGTACGCTGACATTGATGCGGCACCAGAGGAAAAGGCGCGGGGGATTACGATCAATACCGCCCACGTTGAGTACGAAACAGCCGCTCGTCACTATGCTCACGTAGATTGTCCAGGGCACGCTGACTATGTAAAAAACATGATCACAGGCGCTGCTCAAATGGACGGAGCAATCCTCGTGGTTTCAGCCGCTGATGGCCCAATGCCTCAAACGCGGGAACACATCCTCCTAGCTAAACAGGTGGGCGTTCCTAACCTGGTTGTCTTTTTGAATAAGAAAGACATGGTGGACGACGACGAACTGATAGAACTGGTGGAACTGGAGGTGCGAGAACTGTTGAGTTCTTATGAATTCGATGGTGACAATATTCCCATTGTGCCAGGTTCAGCGTTGTTGGCTGTGGAAACCATGACCAGCAATCCTAAAACCCAGAAGGGTGAAAACGAGTGGGTAGATCAAATCTATGCTTTGATGGATGAAGTTGATGCTTACATCCCTACACCAGAGCGGGCTATTGATAAGCCCTTCCTAATGGCGATAGAAGATGTCTTCACCATTACGGGTCGTGGTACTGTTGCTACGGGTCGGATTGAACGTGGCAAGGTCAAAATCGGCGATACAGTCGAGTTGGTGGGACTAAAGAATACTCGTACTACAACCGTCACCGGCATTGAAATGTTCAAGAAGAGTCTTGACGAAGGGATGGCTGGTGATAATGCTGGAATTCTGCTACGCGGTATTCAAAAAACTGATATTGAGCGCGGTATGGTAATTGCCAAGCCAGGTTCAATTACTCCCCACACTTTGTTTGAAGCTGAAGTTTACGTTCTGCAAGAAAAAGAAGGTGGTCGGAAGACACCCTTTTTCCCTGGTTACCGTCCTCAATTCTATGTACGGACAACTGATGTAACAGGTACAATCACGGCTTTCACTGCTGATGATGGTAGTGAAGCAGAAATGGTAATGCCTGGCGATCGCGTGAAAATGACGGTGGAGTTAATTAACGCCATCGCTATTGAGCAAGGAATGCGCTTCGCTATCCGTGAAGGTGGTCGGACAATCGGCGCTGGTGTTGTTGCCAAAATTTTGAAATAGGATCATTTCCTACCAACCAGGAGCAGAAAAGCATTTGTCTTACTGCTCCTAACTTGTCTCTAATTTTTTCACAGGTCTTAGGTGTTGGCTAGATTTTTTTCCCAACCTCTAATCCATAATTTCCATAACAGAACCTAGACAACTAAAAATGGCAACTATTCAACAGCAAAAAATTCGGATTCGTCTCAAAGCATTTGATCGTCGTTTGCTAGACACTTCTTGTGAAAAAATTGTAGATACTGCGAACCGAACACAAGCTACAGCTATTGGCCCTATTCCTTTACCTACTAAACGGAAAATCTACTGTCTTTTACGCTCTCCTCACGTTGATAAGGATGCGCGGGAACATTTTGAAACTCGTACCCATCGCCGCATCATTGATATCTATCAGCCTTCTTCTAAAACAATTGATGCTTTGATGAAACTCGATTTGCCTGCGGGTGTGGATATCGAAGTGAAGCTTTAATTATTTAAGCAATTAGCTATCAGCTAAAACAATTGGCAATATATACCATAGCGATTAGTTGCATTTTATCTACTAGCTGAAGGTGAAAAGCTTGTTTTAACCCTTGAGACTAAGGTCTCTGAGGGTTTTTTACTATAGCAACTGCCAAGGCGATTAAGACAAACCTTGATTAACATCTACGCTAATTGTGCGTTTCCGGCATTCGCCCGACATGAATATCTGCTCACATCTGCGAGCAAAAAAACCGCATTGTAATCCAAAGCAATAAATCTAATGTCAAGCGCGGCTAGATGCGGTTGCTATATTTTAATCGGATAGATAAGTTAAAATATGTAAAGCAGCGTACTTACCGTTATTCCCAAGGGACAATAATGGCATCGTCTTCCTCAATTGCAGTTCGAGAACTTCCCCTATTTCCGCTGCCGGAATTGGTTCTGTTTCCAGGGCGACCCCTGCCCCTACATATTTTTGAGTTTCGTTACCGGATCATGATGAACACGATTCTGGAGAGCGATCGCCGTTTTGGGGTATTAATGTGGGATCCGGTTGAAGGTCAACCTGCTAGCGTTGGTTGCTGCGCTGAAATTATCCACTTCCAGCGTTTGCCAGACGATCGCATGAAAGTTTTGACTTTAGGACAACAACGATTTCGTGTCCTAGAGTATGTCCGTGAAAAGCCTTATCGTGTTGGGTTAGTAGAGTGGATTGAAGATCATCCTACAGATCAAGATCTCAGACCCTTAGCTGGGGAAGTGGAACAGTTACTCACGGATGTCGTGCGTTTGTCAGCTAAACTAACTGACCAAAGTATTGAATTACCCGAAGACATTCCTAGTCTCCCATTGGAATTATCATATTGGGTAGCGAGCAATTTGTATGGGGTGGCATCAGAACAGCAAGCATTATTACAAATGCAAGATACATCTGGTCGTTTAGAGCGAGAAGCCGAAATTTTAACGTCAACTCGTAATCATTTGGCCGCTCGTACTGTACTTAAAGATGCTTTGCAATAAGTTGTTGTGGCTGGATATAGCAACCTGATTTAATTTTTGAAAAACCAGAATATTTAAATCCCCGACTTCGCATCTAGTTGTCGGGGATATTGTTGTTCACGAATGGTTTAGGGTGATTTGGTAAAAATTTTGTAGCTACCAAAAATTTTGAGTGTTTCTGCGTAAGCGGCTAATTCTGCTATTGCAGATTGTACAAATGTTTGACTGGCATCGCCTTCTAGGTCAATAAAGAACAAATAATCTCCAAGCACGCGCTTGGTCGGGCGAGATTCAATCCTACTAAGGTTGATTCCCCGACTAGCGAACATCTGTAGAGGTTTTAGTAATGCACCTGGTACATTAGCTCGCATACTGAAAGCTAAGGAAGTATGAGTTCCACTTGTTGAAGGTTGCAAACTTAATACCCAGAAGCGAGTGCAATTATCTGGATAATCATTTATGGGGTGAGCTAATACTGGCAGGTGATAAAGTTCTGCTGCTCGTGTAGATGCGATCGCACTTGCATAGATATCTTGATTAAGATGTTGTAGCGCTTCTGTGGTTGAGTTCACAGCAAGTGGCTTTACCCCAGGTATAAACTCCTCCAGCCAACCCTGACACTGAGCGAGAGCTTGCGGATGAGAATAAACAGTTTTAATGGCATTTAAATTAGGTGCAAGTGATATTAGTGCATGGGAAATTGGCAATACTATAGCCTGTTGAATTTGCAATACCTCAAGCTGCCATACAGTATCCAAAGTAATTGCAACAGTACCTTCAATAGAATTCTCGACTGGCACAACAGCTATATTTGCTTGTCCTTGTGCCGTTGCTTTAATAGTCTGGGCAATACTGGGATAGGGACATAATATTGTTTCTTGCCCTGTTTCCTCGGTCAGCCAACTAGCATAAGCTAGAGCAGCGGCTTCAGCGTAAGTGCCAGTAGGCCCCAAGTGTGCAATAGATACTGTCATACAGGTAAGTAGCTCTACTTAATCAAATTTTACTCAAGTCTTCTAGCTAAAAATTTCAACTTCTTTATTACCTAAAAGGAATAGTTTTATGTAGCTATATAACGGCATAATATAGCAATGCTTATTGCTTGAGAAGGAGGGATAGTTAAAACATAAATCTTTATGATCCTTAAGAGAATACCTAATGAGTAACTAGATTTTAGGGGTCGTGTAACGACTAAATCATTAACCAATCCTCCTAAATTTTAAGACTTGTAAAGTAAAATTAATAAATTATCGCTGGTTATTAGCCGATGCACACCCAATTTGTTGCTGATCAAACTGTTGATATGGTTGTTCCAGAGCAGCCAATTCCGATACAGCATTATTTACGGCAACCTCAAAGACTTGTGCGTGCGCTTGCAGATTCCAGCCGCATAGAACAGCTTACTGAAGAGTATTTTCGGTTGAAAATGCGCCCTTTGAGCTTTATGACTCTCAGTATTCAGCCTACGGTAGATATGAAAGTTTGGGCTGCATCTGATGGTACGGTGCGTCTTCAGTCAGTGGCTTGTGAAATTCGGGGTATTGAGTATATTAATGATCGCTTTTCACTAAACTTAATCGGTAAGTTAGCTCCTTATCAGCACAATGGCAAAACATTTCTCAAGGGAATTGCTAACTTGGAAGTGCAGGTAGAATTGCCACCACCGTTCTGGCTGACTCCTAAGCCACTGCTAGAAGCCACAGGCAACGGTTTGCTGAAAAGTGTACTATTAACCATTAAACAAAGATTAATGCACCAGCTACTGTCTGATTATTGCCAGTGGGCTAACAGTAGCACAAACGCAGATTTATTAAACTCAATATCAGCCCTAGCACCTAACAATTAACAGTTTTTAGCTGAACCTCAGCAGCTTGTTGACAAGGAGCAAAGGACATCCGATGTAGGGGTGAGGGGCCATATTGTTGCAGAGCTAGTAAGTGCTTGGCAGTGCCATAGCCCTTATTCTTTAGCAAGTCATACATCGGATATTCTGTAGCTAATTGAGTTATGAGTTGGTCGCGCCATACTTTAGCAACAATACTGGCAGCAGCAATCAAGAGCGATCGCTCGTCTCCCTTAATTAAATTCAGTTGTGGTATAGATAGTTCTGGCAATGGTTGCTTTCCATCAACTAAACATAAATCCGGCTGGACTTTAAGCTGAGTGACAGCGCGTTTCATTGCTAATAACGAAGCCTGCAAAATATTGAATGAGTCAATCTCACTGACATCAGCAAAGCCGATTTGACAGTCAATTGCTATACTTTTTATTTGTTCAGCCAGTTTTAGCCGACGAGTCGCAGTTAGTTTTTTACTGTCTCTGACACCAGCTTTAGCCAGTGGTTCAAAAGCTGACAAAGGTAAAATCACTGCTGCGGCTACTACAGAACCAAATAATGCCCCCCGTCCTACTTCATCTACACCTGCAACCAATTGTTGTTCGTAAGATAACTCTGGGAGATCAGAAAGTTGGAATTGCCATTTAGGTGTGCGTGGGAGGATGCCGATGTTTTCTTGATTTTTCTGCATCGGCATGGTGATACCTCCCTCGGCTATAAACAATTTAACTTTCTGATGCAAAGGAAGTTTCTGATGCGATCGCAGATGAGCGACGACGACGACGGCGGTTGATGGTGGTGTCGCTATCAGCTACATCTGAAACTATCAACGGTTGTTTATCAGGTATCTGAGTAGCATCTGGCTCAGCTGTATTCGATGCGATCGCAGTTGGTTGTTCTATCACAGTTGGCTGTTCTATTGCAGGTGGCTGTTCTAGCGCAGTTGGCTGTTCTGTAGTAGCTGATTCTATAGTCGCTGTTTCCACAGCAGTCTCTGTAGGAAAATCTAACGATAATTCTGTTTGTGTCTCTGTGGTATTTGATTCTCCTGGTGGAACAAGCGCGATAATCACGGATTTTGGATTCTTAATTTGCCGATTTACACGGATTAAAGGAGAAACACCCATCAAAGCATAAACATCTTGTTCCTCCGGTGTCATCTCTATAGAGATAATCTCTGGGGGTTCAGTTTCCTGCCTAGAAGGTCTAGGACGCTGAGGTTTCTCTACCCGTTCGATTTCTGGGACAACGTGCCGATATTGCTCAAGATTTCCCTGTTCTTCAGATTCTAAGGGTAACTCTCGCTTGAACTCATTAAACGTAGAGGGACGAGAGGGAATGCGAATGTTACTTTTAGGTAGTTCATCCCTTAAAGGTAAATCATCAATTTTACGCCGACGTTTACGACGATTATTAGGAATTACTCCTTGCTCTTGATAGCTAGGATGATTAAACAAATCTAATTCTGCTTCATCCTCTGAAGAATCAAAGTCTGATAGTTCGTTACGCTCTTGCCAGTTCTCTAAGGGGAAAACTTCCCGCACACTGGGGGTGTTGGGGTAGGGTATTGTCCGTACATCCCGATTTACTTCTCTGTTTACATCCCGATTTACTTCTCTGCTGGAAATTGGAATTACAGGTACTGGGACACCAGGTTCCGCAATTTCGCCATTACGGGTAGTTTCACCTGGTAAGCGCACTAAATGCCCTAATCCACCGCAGGTTGCACAAGTATGACCAAACAATTCATAGATATTTTGA
The DNA here is from genome assembly GCA_036702875.1 of Oculatellaceae cyanobacterium. GTDB lineage: Bacteria > Cyanobacteriota > Cyanobacteriia > Cyanobacteriales > PCC-9333 > Crinalium. The sequence goes on from DATNQB010000024.1 coordinate 75,925, forward strand.
CCCATGCGTTTGCGAGTCAGTTCAACCAAGCCGAGTTCCGAGAGTTGAGCAATCTGTGGTCTAGCTTTGTCTTCTCTGAGTTGCTTATTAAAATGCTCTAAGACTTGAAGTTGGTCTTTGTGCGAGTCCATATCAATGAAGTCAACAATAATCACACCAGCAACGTTTCTTAACCTTAGCTGGCGAGCGATTTCTGTTGCAGCTTCGCAGTTTGTCCACAGAACTGTTTCCCGTGCTGTCGCTGAACGGGTAAAAGAACCGGAGTTGACATCAATTACTGTTAGTGCTTCTGTCGGTTGAATGATGATATAACCGCCTGAAGGCAGATCCACTCTGGGTTTGAGGGCTTCTCGAATTGCGGCATTGACTCGGAAATAATCTAAAACTGGTAATCGCTCACGGTGATGGTCAATTAATACACCCTCTGGCGCTTTACCACCACTCCAACTTAATAAATGTTGCTTGACTCGCTTTACTCCAGTGTTGGAATCAACCACAATCCGATTCACATCGGCACTGTACATATCCCGCAATACACGCTGAATAAAATCATCATCACGATTAAGTAGTGCTGGCGCTCTAGTAGAATTGGCTTCTTGCTGAACTAATTCCCACTGCTTTTGGAGTGTTTCTAAATCTTCGATAATCGCTTCTTCTGCTTTGCCCTCAGCTTCGGTACGGATTAATAGTCCCATTCCTGCTGGCTTAATTAATACTGCCAGCGCTCTCAGACGGTTGCGCTCAGGTTCGCTTTTAATTCGCCTGGAGAGATTAACACCACGTCCATAGGGCATTAGTACTACATACCGACCAGGCAAGGTAACATTGCCTGTGAGTCGAGGGCCTTTATTCCCCGTCGGCTCTTTCATTACCTGGACTAAAACTTTTTGCTGTGGTGTCAGCAGTTCAGTAATTCCCCCAGCACTTCGCTTTAGCCGTAATGGCCCTAAATCAGTTACATGGATAAAGCCGTTCCGAGCAGAATCCCCAATATTTACAAATGCTGCATCTATCCCTGGTAAAACATTTTCAACGCTACCTAAATAAACGTCGCCAACTTGATGATTCCCCGTGGCAACAACAAGTTCTTGAATTTGATCTTCAGAAAACACTGCAGCAATCCGATGCTGCTCTGCGATAATTATTTGCTTTGGCATTCAATTTCCTCAAAAATTTTCAGCCAGCTTAGGCATGACGATTTTTCTGCCTCTCACTTTTGCTGGAATAAAGTAGATGGATGTATCAGATGAAAACTCTAACTTCACAGAAAGAGCAATAAATGCTTGGTTAACCCAAAGTGATGGATAAAATCAAACACATTGGGGTTAACAATTTTTTAAGAATGAGTAGCCAGCATTATTCCTTGTCGTAAAGGAAAAACACTGGATTTGGCAAACAGTGGACAGAAAGTCAAGGAAGACAGCCTCTGCGCCCAGCATCCATGAATAATTCACAAGGGGGCAACCCGATGGAGCTTCAATCCGCAACTGCTCCTCTTGATGAGTATTATATCGTGGAGTTACTTCTCTGCTAACAGTCTGTATGGTAGTTACAGTAGCAAGTTCCTAATCATTATTTTAGTGGGTTGCTGAACTGTTGAGCAATGGTTGTCGGCGTAAACTAGAAATAGTTGCGATCGCACTTTTAGCTACTTGATCAATTTCGTATTCTGTGTTATACCTGCCAATTCCAAATCGTAAGGAAGCATAGGCGAGTTGTTCTGAGCATCCTAATGCTATGAGGACATGACTTGGGGTAGTTTTGGTAGAAGTGCAAGCTGATCCAGATGAAATAGCGACTACTGGTTGTAATCCTAGCAACAGCGCGGCACCATCAACACCTGCGACACTAATATTCAAATTTCCTGCTAATCGCTGAGTTGGATGCCCGTTAAGATAAATTCCTTCGAGTTGGCTTAACTGTTCCCAGAGTCGCTGACGTAGTTGGGTAAGGCGTTGATTTTCTGATTCTTGTTCTGTTAAGGCTATTTCTACAGCTTTGGCAAATCCTACTATTTGGGGTGTGTATAGTGTACCTGAACGCATTCCTCGTTCATGCCCACCGCCATGTAACTGAGGCGATAGCTTTACTCTAGGGTTACGCCGTCTGACATATAATGCGCCGATACCTTTGGGTGCATAAACTTTGTGGGCTGTCATAGATAGTAGATCGATTTTCATCGCATCTATATCTAGGGGGATTTTGCCAACAGCTTGAGCGGCATCGGTGTGGAAGAGGATATTAGCATTGCGACAGATTGCGCCTATTTCGGCTAATGGCTGTAATACACCAATTTCGTTATTGGCAGCCATGACAGAAACTAAAATGGTGTCGGGGCGGATAGCTTTTTCTAGCTGGTTTAAATCGAGGAGTCCGTCTGGTTGGACTGGTAGGATAGTGATATCAAAGCCGAGCGATCGCAAATAGTTACAAGGGTCAAGTACCGCGTTATGCTCGGTTTGGACAGTAATAATATGGCGACCTTTACTAAAATAAGCTTCTGCGACCCCTTTAATAGCTAAATTATTGGCTTCTGTCGCGCCACTGGTAAAGATGATTTCTTCAGGTGTGGCGTTAATTGCATCAGCTAAGGTTTGTCTTGCAGCTTTCACGGCAGCTTCTGCTTCCCATCCATATATATGATTGATGCTGGCAGGATTGCCGAAGTGTTCTGTAAAGAAAGGTATCATTGCCTCTAGTACCCGTTGATCAACAGGTGTTGTGGCGTGGCAATCTAAGTATATAGGGCGATAGCTCAATGGTTACTCTCCGAGTAATACTACTATTTTGGCAAATTATGTTTTAACGCATTAGCCGAAGGCTTCCCAATGGGTAGGAACGCAAAGGTAAACGCAGAGGTACGTAAAGGTAGATTTATTTATTCACGCTCTAATTTTAAAAAGTTCAGTGAGTTTTTTGAGTATGCTTAAAACTTATTTTACGTACTCATAAAATATATATATTTATTTCATCTGCTTACCAAACTAACTGCATAGGATAACTTGCAAACACACTATTCCTCAAGATTATAGGTAAAATTTTTACCAAATTTTGAGAAAATATTAGCTGATTAAAGGGATATTGATGGTGAGAAGGTAGCTGGGCTAGCTCATCCAAATATCCTAGTTTAATTTCTAAGGTATTCGCCTGACAGGAAAATCTGTGCGATCGCAGCACAAATCTATATACTTATCAGCAATACGGAAATATGAATTTAGAACAAGAGTGGAAACGTTGTGCGATCGCACTTGGTAGTAATTTGGGTGACTCTAATGCCATCCTCAAATCTGTACTCTTCACTATCGCTAATACTCCAGGTATTAACTTAATATCTCAATCTAGTTTTTATCAAACTGTACCTATTGGCGCACCGCAACCAGATTATTTAAATGCTTGTGCGATTTTAGAAGTTAACTTAAAGCCAGATGAATTATTAAAAAAACTCCTAAATATTGAGCATAAATTTGGGCGTGTGCGTACAGAACATTGGGGCGCTAGAACTCTTGATTTAGATATCTTATTATTTGATGATTTAATTTTAGATACGCCTACTCTCCAAATACCTCATCCACGTATGTGGGAAAGAGGGTTTGTTTTAGTTCCGTTAGCTGAGATTGCGCCAAATTGGATTGAGCCTAAGTCAGGAATGGCGATCGCAGAACTCTTACAAGCGGTAGACTGTTCTGGTGTTCGTGGAGTTATGTAAGCTTATGTCTCTGGGTAATGAACCGCCAGAAATTCTCAAACAGCGTTTATTTTATCAAGGTCGGAAATTCGCCTTTGATGTTAATACTCTGCGTTTACCCAATGGCGCGGAAGGTGATTGGGAATGTATTCGTCACCCAGGCGGGGCTTTGGCTATACCTGTTACGCCAGAAGGCAAACTGATTTTAGTACGACAGTATCGCTTTGCTACTCAAGGTAGGTTATTAGAGTTTCCCGCAGGAACTATAGAGGCAAACGAAAATCCTGCTGAAACAATTAAGCGAGAAATTGAGGAAGAAACAGGTTATCGCGCCCATCGTTGGCAAAAGTTAGGAGAATTTTTTCTTGCTCCTGGCTATTCTGATGAAATTATCTATGCTTTTCTCGCACAAGATTTAGAACGCCTAGAAACTCCCCCCGCTCAAGATGCTGATGAAGATATAGAAATAGTTTTAATGACTCCCCAAGAATTAGAGCAAGCAATATTATCTGGAGAACCAGTTGATGCTAAATCTATTTCTAGCTTTCTCTTGGCGCGTCCTTTTTTAAGGGAGGAGGGAGGAGGGAGGAGTTAAATTACAAGTTTTTCTAATCTTTACAAAAATTTACTTTCTGATTTTTTTATAAACTCAGTTTTTCAAAAGCTTATTGAGAATAATCGCATTTAAAAAACGAATTATCGACGTTTGACAATTTCATTAGTTTTGATAAACTCAAAGCTATGATTAAGATTGGCTCCTTTCATGGAAAATTTTTCAGTCAAGTAAGTTATGTAAGCTGAAATCCTAACTACTGATGCTTCCAACCTGGGCAGAGAAAAATAACAACCCACTTCACAAAGCGTAACAAATCCCCAAAAGTATTAAAATCTTAGCTCTTAACAGTTAAGCCTTACTAACCCTTAGCGTTCTACCCTACGGGAAGCCACTGTGCTGCTAATGCGTATAACTTGACGGGGTGACAACCCCGTCAAAGACAAGACTGAATAAGGGATGCAGCTTTTAAACCTCTGTAAAAATTTAAGCTTTTATTTGGCTTTAATCTCATTAACTCGCAAACATCTTTAGTGCATGAAAGAAAAATATCT
>DATNQB010000026.1 GCA_036702875.1 Oculatellaceae cyanobacterium
GGTTACTAAAGAACCGTGCATGGCACTGAACAAGGAACCACCGAACACACCTGCTACACCTAACATATGGAAGGGGTGCATCAAGATGTTGTGTTCTGCTTGGAATACCAACATGAAGTTGAATGTTCCGCTGATTCCTAAAGGCATACCATCAGAGAATGAACCTTGACCAATTGGGTAGATCAAGAATACTGCTGTGGCTGCTGCTACTGGTGCTGAATATGCTACGCAGATCCAAGGGCGCATACCTAAGCGGTAGGATAGTTCCCATTCACGACCCATGTATGCAAAGATACCGATCAAGAAGTGGAAAATTACCAACTGGTAAGGGCCGCCGTTGTAGAGCCACTCATCTAAGCTGGCTGCTTCCCAGATTGGGTAGAAGTGCAGACCGATTGCGTTAGAGGAAGGTACTACTGCACCGGAGATGATGTTGTTGCCGTACAACAATGAACCAGCTACTGGTTCACGGATTCCGTCGATGTCTACTGGAGGTGCAGCGATGAATCCGATGATGAAGCAAATGGTGGCGCTCAGTAAGGTAGGGATCATTAATACTCCGAACCAACCTACATAGAGGCGGTTCTCGGTGCTGGTGACCCACTCACAGAAGCGTTCCCAAACGTTGGCGCTTTCGCGACGTTGAATGGTTGTAGTCATTTGTGGATAATGGCGATTTAATTTTCTTGGTTCAAAGCAGGTTGTTTTGTGACCTGTTATTAATACATTAACCCCTATGTTGATTTTTGTAAAGGTATTCTTAACAAATTGACAATTTAGTTTATTTATTGCAGTTATTAGTTTTTGTTATTTTATGCTTTATCCAGGTTCCCGAACTGTTACTTATAGTCCTGCTTATACCTTAGTTCCTACCTACGAGTGCTTCAATCGCTGTAGTTACTGCAATTTTCGTAGTGATCCAGGAAAAAGTCCTTGGATGACTTTGTTACAAGCAGAGGCAGTTTTAAAACCGCTTCATTCTCAGGGTGTTTGTGAAATTCTCATCTTGAGTGGTGAGGTGCATCCTCAGTCTTCACGACGGGCAGGTTGGTTTCAGCGTATCTATGATTTATGTGAATTGGCGCTGGATTTGGGTTTTTTACCTCATACCAATGCTGGAATTTTAAGTTATGAAGAAATGGCTCAGTTGAAAAAAGTTAACGTTTCAATGGGGCTAATGCTGGAGCAGTTAACGCCTAAACTGCTAGATACTGTTCATAAACACGCGCCGAGTAAGTTACCAGAAATAAGGTTGCAACAGTTGGAATGGGCGGGTGAGTTGCAAATTCCGTTTACAACTGGGTTATTGCTAGGAATTGGGGAAACACAGCAAGATTGGTGGGAAAGTTTAGAGGCAATTTCTCAAATTCATCAACGTTGGGGACATATACAAGAGGTAATCTTGCAACCTCATAGCCCTGGAAGTCAACAAACATGGAATGCGACAGGGTTCGATTTATATCAGTTACCAGAAGTAATTGCCAAAGCGCGTGAGATTTTATCGTCCGATATTACTATCCAAATTCCACCAAATTTAGTTACAGATGCAAGTTGGTTATTAGCTTGTTTAGATGCTGGTGCTAGAGATTTAGGGGGAATTAGCCCTAAAGATGAGGTGAATCCTGATTATCCACATCCTAATTATCAAAAATTAAGTGAAATTTTACAACCTGCGGGATGGGAGTTAGTACCCCGTTTGCCTGTTTACTCTCAGTATCACAATTGGTTATCTGAGGAGTTACAAAGTGTTGTTCGTGCGATCGCACAGACGGGTTATGCCTATGGTTCAATGTTATCAAGGGCATGAAAGGCAAACACGGCGCTAACTTCTGCTAGGTTTGATGTATTATCTGTGGATCTCAAACGGCTGATTGATCATCATCGCTTTGCCTAACTGAGAAGTTGTAACAAAAGTTCAATTATTTACAGTCCATCACTGGACTTATCCCCAACTACAAGAGGAATTATGAGCCATCGTCCAATTATCCTTGGTATCGTCGGTGACAGCGCGGCTGGTAAGACAACACTAACCCAGGGAATTGCTCAGGTAGTGGGTGAGGAGAATGTCACAATTATTTGTACTGACGATTATCATCGGTACGATCGCCGTCAACGTGCAGAAAATGGAATTTCGGCGTTGCATCCTGACTGTAACTACGTGGATATTATGGAGCAGCATTTATCGCTGCTACGAAATGGACAACCAATCCTCAAGCCAATTTACGGTCATACAAGCGGTACATTAGAAGCGCCAGAATATATTCAACCCAGGAAGTTTGTAATTATCGAGGGATTGCTTGGTTATTCTACTCTGGCTGCGCGGGATTGTTATGACGTTAAAGTATTTTTAGCACCACCTGAGTCTTTACGAACTCAGTGGAAAGTCAAGCGCGATACTCGCAAACGTGGCTACAGTGAAGCCGAAGTTATTGAACAACTTAGAAAGCGTGAATCTGACTCTGAGAATTTTATTCGTCCTCAACGTGAGTGGTCAGATATAGTAGTTAGTTTTTACCCGCCTAGTGATGAGCCAGAGGAAAGTAATACTGAACTGAATGTGCGTTTGGTACTTAGACCCACTATTCCACATCCAGACATGACAAAGATTTTACATCTCAGTAATAGCGATGGGAATGCTGTTCGTCTGGAACTAGAGCGAGATATGGGCAAACCTGTAGATGTGCTGGAAGTTGATGGTCATGCCACTAGCAACCAAGTATTAGAAATAGAGAGGATGCTATGTAATGATATTCCTGACCTTCTCCCTTACTGTAGTATGCAAGGCAACCCAGATATTGGCAAACTGATCGGTACAACTGGTGAAACTCTCCAAAGTTATCCTCTAGCTATCACTCAGCTACTCATTTCTTACCATATGCTTAAGGCTGCCAAAATTCATCAATAACGTAGTTAAGTATGGTAGCGATCTCTCGCTATATAAGACTTACGCAAAATTTCAAGCGGGCAATATGCCCGCACTATATTTGTAGAGACGAGAAATCTCGCGTCTCTACTAGGTTTTATGCGTAATTACAAAAATATTTACAATTCATCTACCCATTGGGGGAACTTTACAGGCTGCTAGCGAATCAATTAAACGCAAAAACTGTTAGCCCTCAAGAGGATAACATCTAATGCCTACGCATCTGTTAACTAAGCTACCTATATTTCTAATTATCCTCACCTTCCCTGACTTCCTTCCACCTACTCAATCAATATTCTGTCCGTTAATTGCTTGGGGTCAGGACAGAGATTTTGGCAGGGATGGACAAGATGGTAATAGCGGACGCGCAGGTAAATCTGGTAGAAACGGTGATAGCCAAACTATTTCTGCTGATGGTGAGAGCGTAAATTTAGAGCTATCAGGTGAAGATGGTCAAGATGCGGAAGATGGCGATGATGGTGACGATGCCTTTTGTGGTAGACAACCCCAAGATGTTGAGCGCAACCTGCGTGCAGCTAACGGTGGTGATGGGGGACGCGGTGGTAATGGTGGTAAAGGCGGTGATGGCGGTTCGTTGACTGTTTACTACTCTAATCCGGCAGATTTAAGGAAAATATTGGTTCGCGCTAATGGCGGAGAAGGCGGACGTGCAGGACGTGGTGGCAATGCTGGATATGGTTGTGAGTGCAGGAGGGAACGCTGGGAAGTTAAAACTTGCACTGGTACTCCTGGTAGTCCTGACTACAAATGCAAAAATCGTACTTTCAACTGCACAGATGGTAGGGATGGTAGCAGGGGAAGCAATGGTAGTGATGGTAAAAATGGGCGTTTGGGCAGTTTAACGTTAATCAACCGCAAGGAACCGTTGGCAGAGGATGCGCCAACATTGAAAGTGGCAATGTCTGAGTTAAAACAAGTATTCCAACTTTCTAAGAATAAATGGGATATTCGCACAGGTGCAACTACACTTTTAGCACCTGGCTCTGTCATTGCTAATGAATATCGAGAGTTTGACCGCAGGTTAGAAAGTGCTTTTCAGGTTGTTTGGAATGAACCACAACCTATTAGCAGTTTTAGTGATGAAAAAGTAAGTATTAATTTAGAAGACAACCAACAGATAAAAGTTGATTTTCCTAAAGATGTGTGGGTTAAAGGTGAGGAATTAAAACAGAATAATTTAACTAAGTTTGTTGTATCAAATGCTATTCGTCAAAGTGATGCAACTAAGCTACAATTGGCAGAATTTGCTGGTAGTGGGTCTAATCTGCAATTGAGTATGGTAGATTTAGGTGGTAAGTCAGATTTAGTTTCAACTCAGTTTTCTATCAAGTATCTCTCAACGCCATCAGATGCTAGGTTTAATAGATTCAATGTTTCGATATCTGATTTTAGAACTAGATACGAGGGTAAAGTTCCCCCAGAATTAGTTAGCCGTCAGAAAAATCGTTTCACTATTAATATAGGTAAACTGCCCATTTCAGCAGAGTATTTGCAAACAGGTATACCTGTGGATATTGAGATAGTAGCAAATCGCACTTTGGGCGATCGCTCTGCTAATCAAAAAATTAACTATCAGGGAGAAATAGCCCGTTAGGATGATTTATTCCTGGGTTACGATAGCATTAGCTAGTTAAATTGCTACTTTATGACTCAGGAAACAGATTTACTAGATAACATCTACAACGCCTTTGACCCGTTTCGACCTCTACCACCTGGACATCCAGCTTATGTAGATTGTAGTGAAGTGCGGGGAGATGGGGATGTTTTAGTAAATTTGGGTAACAAAATTCGTCGTTCTAAGCGGATGACGTGCCAACTTTATGCAGGTCATAGAGGGGCGGGAAAATCAACAGAGTTGCTGCGGTTGAAGCAATATCTAGAACAGCAGAAGTTTTGTGTAGTTTATTTTGCTGCGGATGAAGAAGATATTGACCCAGAAGATGCTCAATATACTGATATTCTTTTAGCTTGTACGCGACATTTATTAGAAGACCTCAAAGGTACTAATCCTAAACCTTTGTTGAACTGGTTAAAAGACCGTTGGCAAGAATTAAAAGATTTAGCACTGACGGAAATAGAATTTGATGGTTTAAGCGTAGAAGCACAAATTTCTCAATTTTCTAAACTGACAGCAAATTTAAGAGCAGTTCCTAGTTTACGTGCGAAAATTCGTGAGCAGATCAATCCACATACGGTTACTTTAATTAAAGCTTTAAATGAGTTTATTGCTGAAGCTAAAAAGAAGTTACCTTCAGGATGTAATCATATAGTAGTAATAGCGGATAATTTAGACCGGATTGTTCCAGTCACTAAAGAAGATGGACGGACAAATCACGATGAGATTTTTTTAGACCGTAGCGAACAACTGCAAGCGTTAGATTGCCATCTGATCTACACTGTACCAATTTCAATGGTCTACTCTAATCGTGCAGTTGACCTAAAAGATACTTATAGTGATCCTGAAATATTGCCGATGATTATGGTGCAAACTATTGAAGGGAAAATTTATGAATCAGGATTCAATAAAATTCAAGAGGTGATTGATAGAAGGGTTAAGTTGTTTGCTCCTACTCTGTCGTTAAAGACAGAAGTATTTGATAGTCAGGATACCCTAGAACGACTTTGCTTAATGAGTGGGGGTCATGTACGGAATTTGTTATTGCTCATGCAAGAAGCAATTAATCGTCTAGATACTTTACCAATTACTGCTCAAGCAGTACAAAAAGCAATTACAAGAGTGAGAGATACTTATCGCAGAACTGTCGAAAATGATGAATGGTCAGTTTTAGCTACTGTATCAAAGTCTAAGCAGATACTTAATGATTCTCAGCATCGCAACCTCTTGTTTAATCGTTGTATTTTAGAATACCGCTACTTTGATGATGATGATGAAATGCAGTGTTGGTATGATGTTCACCCACTTATCAAAGATATTAAAGAATTTAAGCAAGTTCTCGCTAAACTTGAGCCATGAAATCAGAATTAACTGACTGGGACGAAGATTTACCAGCAGATACCGAAGAGGAATATAAAGCTTTAGTACGCGCTCTCAGGCGGACAAAGGGTTTTAATGTATTATTTGTACGCTGTTCGCCAGCCGTGGGAGAAGCAATTATTAATAAAGTTAAACATGATATTACTCAAAAAACAATAGAAGTTTTACGTTTAGAAGAACCTATTGATAATTTATACGATATTATTGAGCAATTGCCAAATAAAGAGCAAATTAATATTGTTTTTATAAAAGGATTGGAAAAATCTTTTATTGAATACATACAACCTGGATATGGCGGACAGGGGGATTATTATAAATTAGATACTGTGCCGCGTATTTTAGGACACTTAAATTTACAACGTGAACGAATTAGAGACAATTTTAATATATGTTTTGTTTTCTTGTTACCTTTATTCGGACTCAAGTATTTTATTAGAAGATCTCCAGATTTCTTTGATTGGCGTTCTGGAGTGTTTGAGTTTCCTACAGAGGCAGAAAGTTTAGAAAAAGAATCAGTATTAATTCTTTTGGATGGAAATTATGACAAATATTTAAAATTAAGCTCTGAAGAACGTAACAAAAAAATTAGAGAAGTTGAAGAACTACTAGAAGGAGAGCATCAGACACCTAGTTATAGAGTTAGTTTATTTTTGGAACTTGGAAATCTGTTTTCTGCTGCCAAAGAATATGAAGAGGCAATTAGTTCTTATGATCAAGCTCTGAACATTAAACCCGACTACTACAAAGCTTGGAACAACAAAGGCATTGCACTGGGAAATTTAGGACGCTATGAAGAGGCAATTAATTCTTACGATCATGCCCTGAAAATTAAACCAGACTACAAAGCTTGGAACAACAAAGGCATTGCACTGAGAAATTTAGGACGCTATGAAGAGGCAATTAATTCTTACGATCATGCTCTGAAAATTAACCCAGAAATGCACGAAGTTTGGAACAATAAAGGCATTGCACTGAAAAATTTAGGGCGCTACGAAGAGGCAATTAATTCTTACGATCATGCTCTGAAAATTAACCCAGAAATGCACGAAGCTTGGCACAACAAAGGCAATGCACTGGGAAAGCTAGGAAGTTATGAAGAGGCAATTAATTCTTATGATCAAGCTCTGAATATTAAACCAGACTACTACGAAGCTTGGAACAACAAAGGCATTGCGTTGGGAACCCTAGAACGTTATGAAGACGCAATAAATTATTACAAGCAAGCTCTGAAAATTAAACCAGAACTGCACGAAACTTGGTACAACCAAGCCATTGTAATGTGGAACTTAGGGCGCTATGAAGAGGCGATCGCAGCTTACGACCAAGCACTGAAAGTCAAGCCAGACTACTACGAAGCTTGGAACAACAAAGGCATCACGTTAGATGATTTAGGGTGCTATGAGGAGGCGATCGCAGCTTACGACCAAGCACTGAAAGTCAAACCAGACTACCACGAAGCTTGGAACAACAAAGGCATTGCGCTGCGTTATTTAGGGCGCTATGAAGAGGCGATCGCAGCTTACGACCAAGCACTGAAAGTTAAATCAGACTACCACGAAGCTTGGAACAACAGAGGCATTGCGTTAGATGATTTAGGGCGCTATGAGGAGGCGATCGCTTCTTTCGACCAAGCACTGAAAATTCAACCAGATAATGATAGCGCTTTTTACAATAAAGCTTGTTGTTATGCCTTGCAGGGTAATGTTGAGCAAGCAATTAATCACTTACAACAAGCAATTAATTTGAATACCAAATATCTTGAAATGGCAAAGACTGACTCAGATTTTGATGCAATTCGAGAACATGAGAGGTTTCAGGCGCTTATTTCCCTTAAGGGAGACAGCAAATCACTTCAATAAATAAAATAGAGGTAGATGAATTCAAGGTTACGCATATCGAGACTATCTACGGAAACTTACAAGGGCTAAAAGCCAGCCACCTCAAGCAGCTACAGAAGTTATATCATCAACGCTTACCAGGCGATCGCATCACCACACCCGAATTCGCCCAAAGGCTTGCTGCTATTAGCACAGATGTTAACCAACCAGTTTGCGCCTACATCAACCGTCGCGGACAAGTAATCCGTTTAGGAGTGGGAACACCCCGCCAAACCCAAATTCCACCGATGGAATTACCCCGTTATGGCGCTGAAAGACTTAGCGGTATTCGCTGCATAGCTACCCAGCTTAAATCAGAACCACCGAATGAAGCAGCACTCACCGCAATGGCGCTGCAAAGATTGGATGCGTTAGTTTTATTAAACATTACCGGATCTGGTTTTGAAAAACGTGGTGGTGGTGCGACAGGTTATGTGAAAGAGATATATCTTGCTCATCTTGTTCCCCATCCAGAAGCAAGTTGGACGGTTTCACCACCGATGAGTCTGGATGTTTTAACAGACCAAGATTTGCTGGAACTCGTAGAAGGGTTGGAAGCGGATTTTGAGCAAAAGTTTATTGCGCGAGAAGTTGAAGGCGATCGCGATCGCGTTTTAGTCGTCAGCTTAAAAACCGATGATACTAACACCCAACGTTATGAAGATGGAATAGCAGAAATAGCGCGGTTAGTGGAGACAGCAGGGGGAGAAGTATTGGAGAATGTCAAGCAAAAGCGATCGCGTCCTCATCCTCAAACTGTCGTCGGTGAAGGTAAAGTACAAGAAATTGCCCTTGTTGCTCAAACAATAGGAGCCAATCTGATCGTATTTGACCGCGATCTTTCACCTAGTCAAATCCGCAACTTAGAAATTCAAATAGGCATTCGCGTAGTAGACCGCACTGAAGTTATTTTAGATATCTTTGCCCAACGCGCTCAATCTGGTGCGGGTAAGTTGCAAGTAGAACTAGCCCAACTGGAATATATGATGCCCCGTCTCACAGGTAGAGGTCAAGCAATGTCCCGCTTAGGCGGTGGTATAGGTACTCGTGGCCCTGGTGAAACTAAACTAGAAACAGAACGCCGTTCTATTCAGCGTCGCATTTCTCACCTGCAACAACAAGTCAACCAACTGCAAGCGCATCGTTCCCGACTGCGACAACAACGACAACATCACGAAGTACCATCAGTTGCGATCGTAGGCTATACCAACGCAGGTAAATCCACCTTATTAAACATACTGACTAATGCTGAAGTTTACACAGCAGACCAACTATTTGCCACCCTCGACCCTACCACACGCCGTCTGAGAATTGCTGATGCGGTGACAGGTGAACCTCGTTCAATTCTGCTTACAGATACAGTGGGATTTATTCATGAATTACCACCTTCTTTGATGGATGCTTTCCGCGCCACCTTAGAAGAAGTTACCGAAGCCGATGCACTATTGCACGTTGTAGATTTATCTCATCCAGCTTGGCATAGTCAAGTTCGGTCTGTGATGACAATTTTATCCGAAATGCCAATTACACCAGGTCCCGCTTTGATTGTTTTTAATAAAATTGATCAAGCAAATGGAGAAGCTTTGGAATCAGCTAGAGAAGAATTTCCCCAAGCGGTATTTATTTCTGCAAGTAAGCATTTAGGGTTAGAAACTTTGCGCCAGCGAGTCGCCCAGTTGATTGAATACGCTGTTTCTCCTAATTAAGGACTGTACAGCCATTATCCTCATATCTCCGCTAGCTGATCGCACATCAATATAGCTTTATGGCGACCAATGCTCTCTCTGTCAGTGATATAAGCCTTGTACAAGTACGTTTAGTTGAAGTACGTGATACAGGACATATCACTGTAAATGATCGACATTTTGCACTCAAAGCAGGGATGACGATGGATCTCACTTCATCCCTCCGTCAAGGTATTAATATCATGACATTTGTTGTTAACACAGACTCGATTAAAGATGATCCTTTAAGGTTATTGAGCGGTAAGAATGAGTGGGTGGGGCAATTTGAGGTTTATGTAGATGGGGAAATCGCTGGTTCGTATTTAAAACGAGGTGCATACATCTTAGGGGGAAAGGAAAACATCGTTGCATCGCTAGAAGTAAATGTTGTGCAGGACGCAAGTAAACCCATCCTTATGCAACTCATTAATCAACTTCAAAGTGTGCAGGGTATAACTGATGCTGACAAAGCAGATTTTTTCAAGTCTCATCCTCATACTGTTTTCAAAAATGGTATAGCGGTTCACACCTGGAAAAACTATGCAGGCGTTGATCATGTATTCATTGTTGACCGTTTAGGAAAGTGTGTTTATGGAGGGTATGTTGGATGGATACACTCAAAATATTTGCAAAGTTTTCTTCAAACACTACACAACAAATTTAGAGAGTATATTGTCTAAGCGTAAAAGCAAACGGGGTAGTTATGACAAAAGTTTTCTCTGAACAAGTCCGGTGGACGATTACTGATTTAGAGGGTTTTCCTGATAACAGTAATCGTTATGAAATTATTGATGGAGAATTATTTGTGACTCGCGCCCCACATTTAGATCATCAAGGTGTTATTGGTACTACTCATGCAGCATTATTGCATTGGTCACTGGCAACTAAGTTAGGTAAACCATATATCCCTAGTTTGTCACTCTAAGCGGATGAAAATGAGTGAAGAGGATTTAATTTAGTCCTTGTTAAACCATTAGCACAGAGATTAACTAGACTAATTAAAGTATTAAAGCTACTCAATAATAGTGGATTTTCAAAAACCTT
>DATNQB010000027.1 GCA_036702875.1 Oculatellaceae cyanobacterium
ACCTAGCTACAGGTGACGTATTCACATTTGCCAGTAATAACACCACCCCATTAACGTTTACAGGCGGTACGATCACACACCTGTTGAGCATTGATGGAACAACTGGGCAGCTATCAACAAGCAACCCCATTACTCTGTCAACGCCAATTACAGCAAATAGCTACGGGAATGTAGGGATATTTTCTGGATATAATCGGGCGGTAATTCATACAGGGTCGCAAGTATATAACATCGACTTACTTTCAGGGACAGTTACCGATTTAGGGGCGATGAGTAAACCTAATTGGGTTAGTACTGAAAGCTGGGCAGTTTGGGGAGTAGCAGAGTACTTTGATAATGCTGTGCATTTGGCTTATGTGGATACCTCTCCTCTCCATACAATTGAACGCATAAGAGTTCCTAGCGGTGTGACGGAAACCATTGCCACATTCAACAGCTTGAGTGATATGGCGGCATTTACCGTTTCCCCATCCAATAATCGTTGGTACTTCCACCATGAAGGAACTTCTCAGTTTCGCAGTGGTGATGAAACGATTGGTTATGCAGATGCCACATTTGCTATGGGGGGCGGTGAAATTGCTGACCAAAATGCCACAGGAAATACAGCTTTTAACTTCACCTTCGCCGCCAATACCTTTAGCGATCCTGATGGTAATTCCCTCAGTTACAGTGCTACCCGCAGCGATGGCACACCTTTACCAAGTTGGTTGAGCTTTAACTCCGGGACTCGCACTTTTAGTGGTACGCCAACAAATAGCAATGCTGGGATGCTGGGTGTCAGGGTGACTGCAACTGATGGCTCTTTATCTGTCAGTGATGATTTTGTCATTAATGTCATTAATGTTGCTAGTAGCAACAGCACACCCTCTGACATCAGCGCCAGTGCCACCAGTATCAACGAGAATGTGCCTGCCAATAGCATTGTTGGCGCACTTAGCACCACTGACCCCGATACAGGCAACACCTTCACCTACTCGCTAGTGACTGGGACAGGTAGCACAGATAACGCTAGCTTCAGCATTGTTAATGGCAACCAGTTACGCATCAATAGTTCTCCTGACTTTGAGAGCAAGTCTACCTATAACATTCGGGTGCGGACAACTGATCAAGGTGGCTTAAGCTACGAAGAAGCCCTGCCAGTTACCATCAATAATGTTAACGAAGCGCCTATTATTGCTGGTGAAAATGAATTTAAAATCACCGGATTGTCTGCCAATAATGCCTATGCGATCGAACATAATACAGTCACAGGGGATGACCGAGGTGGAATAGCAGTTTCGGCTTCAAAAGTCTTCTACACTGGCGACGGTTCTACAGGTGGGTTCACACTCAACGATTTATCAGGAGGTACCAACGTTGGACGAATATATGATGCACTGTTCAGTAACCTAGCTACAGGTGACGTATTCACATTTGCCAGTAATAACACCACCCCATTAACGTTTACAGGCGGTACGATCACACACCTGTTGAGCATTGATGGAACAACTGGGCAGCTATCAACAAG
>DATNQB010000028.1 GCA_036702875.1 Oculatellaceae cyanobacterium
AAATAGATTTCTGTAATAGGCGCAATATTCATCAATAAATTTGATGGTTGGTCGAGCGGCGCGTGGCTCATCCATATGCTGTGCTTGATTTTCAGCAGTTTTACTTTATTATATCTTCATTAGAGTGACAGAAGAGCGATAGGATGGGCAACAATCCAAAATAACTTGGGTAATGTCTACTGTGATCGCATCTGGGGAGAGAAGGCAGAGAATTTGGAAGCGGCTATCCGCTGTTTCTCTGCTGCTTTGGAAATAAGAACCCGCGAAACCTTCCCAAAAGAGTGGGCAGATACTCAAAATAATCTGGGCATTACCTACTATTACCGTATCCGAGAGGAGAAGGCAGAAAATTTGGAAGCGGCTATCCACTGTTACTCCGCCGCTTTGGAAGTACGCACCCGCACAGCTTTTCCCTTTGATTGGGCAATAACCCAAAATAACCTGGGCAATGCCTACTCTAAGCGTCTACTTGGCGAACCAGCAGAGAATTGGGAAGCAGCAATCCGATGTTACTCCGCTGCGTTGCAGGAATGCAGCCGCGAAACCTTCCCCAAACAATGGGCTATTACTCAAAACCATTTGGGCATTGCTTATCGTAACCGCCTTCAGGGAGAACGGGCAGAGAACCTAGAAGTCGCCATCTGTTATTACTCCGCTGCGTTGCAGGAATTCACCCGTGAAGTTTTTCCCCAAGACTGGGCTATGACTCAAAACAATCTGGGGAATGCTTACCGTGATCGCATCTGTGGGAAGAAGGCAGAGAATTTAGAAGCGTCAATACGATGTTACTTAGCTGCGTTGCAGGTACGCAATCGCAAAGCCTTCCCTCAAAACCATGCGCTCACTCAATTCAACCTTGGTCTTGCTTACAAAGATGCTCAACAATTCCGTAACGCATACAATGCTTTTGCTGCCGCCATTGATACCATAGAATCCTTGCGAGTTGAGATAGTCTCTGGTAATGAAGTTAAACAAAAATTAGCTGAAGAATGGAACAATCTCTATCAAGGCATAGTGAAAGTTTGCTTGGAATTAGGCTAATTAAACCAAGCTATCGAATACGCTGAACGCAGCAAAACTCGCAACCTAGTAGAACTTATCCTCACCCGCGACATCCATACCATCTTCCCCCCAGAAGTTGTTATTCAACTCGAACAACTTCGAGACGAAATTGCCAGTGGTCAGTACCAACTTCAAACAGCAACAGCCGATAACCCAACTGCCCTAGCGCAACATCTCCAGCAACTACGGCAGCAGCACAATGAATTGCAAGACCGCTGCTTGCCTATCGGCTATGGCTTCAATTTTGAGAAATTGCAAGAAACCCTGGGTGACTACACAGCAATTATCCAGTGGTACATCACCAGTACAGGCTTCGAGACCTTTATCATCACCTGCCATAGCCTCCAACGGCTTATCTTGCCTACCCCAACTAATGCTCTGAACGACTTAATAGATTGGGCTAACGAGTATCTAGACGCATATGGTCGGAAAAACCTGTGGATAAATAGTCTAGCTTCTCGCCTTACTCGTCTGGCTGAGATTCTGCATCTGGAGGACATTATTAAGCTAGTGTCAGAAACTTGCTCGCGCCTCATCCTTATCCCTCATCGCTATCTACATCTATTTCCCCTTCATGCACTGCCCTTGGCTAACGGTGATTTCTTGTGTGATCGCTTCCCCAACGGCGTAGGTTATGCCCCCAGTTGCCAATTGCTGCAACTAACGCAAAAACGAGAACGCCCAGAGTTTAGCAACTTTTTTGCCATCCAAAACCCTACTGATGACCTGCTGTACACCAACTTAGAAGTTGAAACCATCCGCTCATCTTTCCCCTCTGCCCAAGTTTTAGTGAAGCAAGCAGCAACCAAAACAGCCCTCAATACCAGTCAAGACTTACCCTTAGCCCACTGCAATCACTTTTCCTGTCATGGTGAATTCAACTTGAAATCACCCCTAGAATCAGCACTGCTCTTGGCAAACAAAGAACGACTCACTTTGGGAGAAATTTTTGGGCTGAATCTCAATCAATGCCGCCTTGTCACCCTTTCTGCGTGTGAAACTGGCTTAACTGATCCCACCAGCATCAGTGATGAATACATTGGTTTGCCGAGTGGCTTCCTTTATGCCGGAAGCCCTAGCATTGTCAGTAGCCTCTGGACAGTGAACGATTTATCTACTGCCTTCTTGATGCTCAAGTTCTATGAAAACTTCCAGGTTTCCCGAAAGCAAGCTGGAGATGTGGCAGTTGCCCTCAATCAATCCCAACAATGGCTGCGAAATCTAACTATTGAGGAACTTGATCGCTTTCTCAATCTACATAAACCTCAACTTGATCGCGTTCTGGCTCAACTAAGACCAGGACAACGTTTGATATTTCAAGAAACCCTCAAACAAATCAGACAACGCCAACCGCTACCTTTTGCTAACCCATACTATTGGGCAGCCTTTACAGCCACAGGAATTTAGGGTTCAGAACTAGGCGAGTCACAAAGTTTCTTTATACCAATCTTAAATGCAAGAATACCAAGCGCTGTTGCTGTTCCCGGAGGAAATCCGGTACTAATAGCTAAAGGTTCTATTGCTGGAGCAATAAACCCAGATTCCAAAGCTTCTTTAACGTCTTCTTGACAGATTGCGGTGCGGCATTTCTGGAGCCATTCGTGTACTCCTCTGTCTGGTTCTTTTCCAGTCTCTCTCATCATCAGCAGCGTCACCGCATCCTCTACATAGCCATCACACTCCTGAATTGCATCCAGTGCTGCGATCGCTTCTGGATAATTTCTCAACTGTTCGCGAAACTGCTGAATCTCTTCTCGTGTAACTGTAGCCATATTGTTTTTCCCAGAAACAACCCGTTCTTGCTCAATTTTCTGCTGGAGTCTTGCCTTGACGGGGTGACAACCCCGTCGAAACTCGCTCTGCGCTTCGCGCAGAGCATTGTATGGTAAAAAATATCGGTCTCGATTAGTGACCAAGACCGAAAAAGACATTATGTTACCTGAATTTTATCAAACCTGCTTTCAAC
>DATNQB010000029.1 GCA_036702875.1 Oculatellaceae cyanobacterium
GCTGTTGCTTTAGCTGGAGGTTTGGCTTTAGCTGTTGCTTTAGCTGGAGGTTTGGCTTTAGCTGTTGCTTTAGCTGGAGGTTTGGCTTTAGCTGTTGCTTTAGCTGGAGGTTTGGCTTTAGCTGTTGCTTTAGCTGCACTCTTTTTAGGCTGTTGAGCAGGCTTTTTAGGAGCGGCTGCCAGTCTTGAACTTGGACGTGGGACAACATTCGCTTTAGCTAGAGATGCGGGTGTAACTCCAACAACGGCTTCCATCTTAAAAGCCATCCCATCTGGACTACCTGACTTTAGCTGAGAACTTGAACGTGGCAAACTTCTTTGCTGATTTGAAGAACTAGGATTAGCCGCACTAGCAGCTACAAACAGCGCACCAATGCTGGCAACGCGGGTTGTCGCCATAGACGAACCATACCAATTAGTTGTTTTTCCCACAGTAGAACCGAGACCACCGATACCAGGCGACTGAGGTTGTACACTCCGACGTGGGGAATTTTTAGTTTTAGCCTGTACCTTAGAACGAGAAACGTTGCTGCGTGGAGACGGCACACTGCTACGTGGAACATTAACAATTTTTGGTGGTGCGGGAGAACGCGGAACATTAACAATCCTTGGTGGTGCAGGAGAGACTGAAGGATTGTTAGCTCGAGGCTGTGCCGCGCTACGAGCCTTACTCGCTTGAGGTTGCACACTTGGGCTACTGCGACGTGCCGCAGCAGGAGCGATAGCTCTTGGCACAGTTGGAGGTGGCGGTAATATATTTGCCCTAGGAGGCTGAGACGAAGTTGCAGGCGGTTGTACGCCAGATCTAGGCTGAGGTGCTGACGGTAAGCTAGGAACCGTAGGAACTTGTCTGGGAGATTGGGCTGTGCCGTTTCCTGGAGAAGTAGTGGGAGCCTGGGCTGTGCCGTTTCCTGGAGAGGTAGTGGGAGACTGGGCTGTTCCGTCTTCCGATGGTTTAATCGTCACAATCGGCTGTACCGGAACTAAGGCAAACGGATCAGGTCGTCCTTTTTGCACTTGCCGTACACGTTCATCAGGGTTAGTGGATTGAATCAACGGAGAAACAGATGCCACTTTCACTGGAGATGGAGAGACTGTAGGCTTTTTCGGCACTAATGCTGGCTTAGAAAAAGGCTTTTCCGTAGAGGTTGTTGGAGATGCAGGTTGAGATGCCACAGGAGAAGGGCTGTTCTCACTTGTATTAGTACCGTCACCTTCATTTGAACAACTGCCAATTAATAAAGCTAGCATTCCCAAGAATGCAATTAAAGAAGAGAGTCTACGCATAACCAGTCCACCAACGGTTTACCCTAAGTTTGCCAAATAGTTTTTCCCTATCTATGCAATAGGGACTCTCAGGCGGCAATGGGATGTTCCTCTATATTATCCTGTTAGTAAGTTGCAACTAACTACGAAAATTTACTGAGTAAGATCCTTGATTGATTACGTAACTTTACTGAGGCGATTGTTCAATCTTCCGCAACCACCATTAAATGTTTCAGCGTATCCAGCCCCTTTTTGACGCGACGGGAGACAGTGACTACACTAATGTTTAACTGTTCGGCGACCTCTTTTTGGGTTAAATCTTGTAGAAAAACAAATTCTAGAACCTCACGAGTGCGATTTTCTAGCTGCACTAAAGCTTGTTGCAGGCGAAGTTGGTCTTCTTGTGCTAACTGAAAACTCCGATATTGACTATCTGGTACGAGTTCTCCTAATGAAGTTGAGCCTTCATCGGCATCACCAACTGGTGTATCTAGGCTGACTGGTTCGCGATTTTGATAAGCAAGTTTAATTTCTTGCCATTCTTGTATAGATATCTCTAGCGCTGCTGCCACTTCTGCTTCTGTGGGCTGTCGGTTGTATTTGGTGTGGAAATTTCGTGTAATTTCCACAGATTGCTGCCGTAATGTCAGCCAACGACGAGGAATGCGAACCGAACAACCTTTATCTCTTAGGTAATGTTGAATTTCTCCGCGAATATACGGAAGGGCAAAGGAACTAAAAGCATGACCTTTGCTAATATCAAATTTTTCAATTGCCCGAATTAATCCTATACAACCGACTTGTAATAAGTCTTCATAACTTTCTGTACATTGGTTGACCCAATAATGGGCTTCTTTTCTAACTAATCCCAAGTTGAGTTTTACTAGCTGATTGCGGATATTTGCCGAACCAGATTGTTGAAACTCTCGTAAGAGTTGTAATGTTTGATGCTTAAGGTCTTGGGTAAGTATGGTTGACATATTCAAATTTCAGTTGGTAGAGCAACAACTGAAGAAGCTACAGATAGGATGGAACCTAGGGAGCGAGAACTCCTTTGATTTACACTCTTGTCTCTGCTTCTTAAGCCTAATGATGGGTTGAAAGAGATTTTTTAGATAGGGAATTTATTATAGCGGTTGCTTTTAACACTCCCTGATAATTTTTAGTTTATGCTTTGCTTAAGCTGATTACAACAGCATTTCTACTAATATTCACCTATTTTTTGATCGCCGCAGTGCTACAGATCACAGGTTTTGGAGCTTTAAAACTAGAAGTATTTACTGAGATTTAAAAGTTAACATTAATATTGCAATGGCTTTACATATAGCCAGAGGCACAAAGCTATTGACAAGTTGTATAAGTGTTGCTCATATAACTTCTTAAATATATAAAAGCTGACTGCTAAGTGCTATAAAAAACAGGGGCAAAAGCCCCTGTCGCAGTTACCACAAAATTGTTCAAATGATTTGCAGCTTCTACAGAGCAGAAACTTAGGCTTGCTGAGGTGCAATGCGAGCGTAAAAAATACCACGAACCTTGACTTCCTTGGGATCATCAGCCCCCAAGTCTGTATCTGAAGGTTGTTCGCTTTCAAATGTACCTGCAACTTCGCCAGTGTTGCTATCTACTTTCGCAACTTGGAGGGAAATTTTGCCTTTGCCAGTTTCTACACGCTTGACGTTAGCACGTCTTAGCTGTTCACTATCGGCTTCGGATGGTAGAGCGACCGCGTTATCATAACCACTAGCTACACCGCGACCTTTAGGATCGAGGAAAACAGCACCTCTGTAGGAGGGGACGTTAAACTCACCTTCAAAGTCAGTGGAGGTGTTAATACTGTCCATTCCAGGTTGGCTTTTGGCAACTAGGTTTTTAATGGTGAAGAAGAAAGGTACTTGCTCACCACCAGCTAGTTTGACTGTAATAGGCTGGAAGTCAATGCCGTCTTCTTCTTTGAATGTCAGGCTACCATCTTGGCTAACTTTGATTGTTCCAGAAATTTGATCAAGGCTAGAAGTGTAGCGTGTCAATAATTTACCTGGAACAAATTCTGCGGCTTGCCGTTTATTAACCGATTCTTCTTTAACAAAAAAGGTTGTCGGTTGTAAACACAACTCTTTCAAAGTATATGTTTGGCTGGAATTTACAGGAATAGCACCGCGAGTTGTTTCTGAAAGAGTTGGACAGTTATTTGCCAACCCTGTACCTCTGATCTGGTCGTAGGTGAGTGGAGCATTGGTCGCAGAGGCTGGACCTTCACTACAGGCAGTTAGCACACCCAAGCACAATGCTAGGAATGCAACGATGAAACCACGAAACCTCATTTTCTACCTCAATCCTGAATATCTAATATCAAAAATATTTGCCAGGGTGATCTTGAACCAAGCATTTGTAAAGCCTCGAAAGTTGAGGTTTATTGTCCACATTTAACGAGATTTCACCCATGCTATATTTTGGGTCACGTGAAAGCGACGGTCGCGCGATCCCCTTCCGATACAGCATTGTACACGGGAAGAGTCGCCTTTCCCCTGTATTGGCAAAAGACTCCTGTAAGTTGAAATTAATCTAGTTACTTAACTTAATTGCATGAATCAGAAGCGAGATTTTGAGTTGAAACAACTGTCTGAACTGCAAGCTATTGGTGATGCTGTTCGTGCTTTAGCTACAAAGTGTGAGGGAGATAGTTTGGCGCTTTTGGCTTTGCTACGGACGCTGGAACAGTTACACAGGGAAATTCAAGAGGGGGTGTTTCAAGTTTCTTTACCGGATAACCGACAGGCATTATATGCACTTCTGAAGGATATTGAGGAGGAGGGCGGTTGGCCGTATATTGACCGGATGCGGCTGCGATCGCTACTTAAAAATTTCTCTGAAGTTGATTTACCTGTTACTAATCCAGAGCCGGAAGCAGAATCTTAATTTTTGTTAACTTCATAATTCTCAGTAATTATGACAAGTAACTTAACTAATGATAAAATCCAGCCGTTAACGCTCTTACTGGGGAATTTTTCCCCTTGGTTTAAATGTCGGTTGCCCTGCATCCCATTAAGTTCGGTACAGACGGCTGGCGAGGTTTAATTGCTGCTGATTTTACCTTTGATCGCCTAATCACTGTCGCCCCTATAGCTGCTCAAGTTTTGGCAGATGTCTATGGTGGCACTACTAACAGCAGAACGATTATTGTGGGCTATGACCGTCGCTTTATGGCAGAAGATTTTGCCCAGGCAGCAGCCGAGGCGGTTCAAGCGGCAGGGTTTGATGTGCTGTTGAGCGAAGGTTATGCCCCAACACCCGCTTTTAGTTGGGCTGCTTATAAACAAAATGCTTTAGGTGCTTTGGTGATTACTGCCAGTCATAATCCTGGTGGGTATTTGGGATTAAAAGTTAAGGGTGGGTTTGGTGGTTCGGTTCCTCAAGAAGTGACTCAGCAGATTGAAGGCTTGTTATCTCAGACAGTAATAGCAGAATCGGGGAGTGGAAGTTTACAGTTATTTGACCCTTGGCAGAGTTACTGTGAGGAGTTACAGACAAAAGTAAATATTGCGGGGATTCAGGAGGCGATTAGGAGTGGGAAATTAACCGTGTTTGCTGATGTGATGCACGGAGCCGCAGCAAGTGGGTTGGAGAGGCTACTAGGGGTGTCTGTTGGGGAAATTAATAGCGATCGCGATCCTTTATTTGAAGGTGGCGCACCGGAACCATTACCGAAGTATCTGGGGAAATTGTTTGAGCGCATTCGTAGCTATAGCAGTACTAATAAATCTGGTTTGGTTGTCGGTTTGGTGTTTGATGGAGATAGCGATCGCATTGCTGCTGTGGATAAGCAAGGTAATTTCCTGAGTTCCCAAATTTTAATTCCTATCCTGACAGAACATCTGGCGGTAAGACGCGCATACAAGGGCGAAGTCATTAAAACTATTAGCGGTTCTGATTTATTTCCGAAAGTTGCAGAACTTTACAATCTGCCTGTGTATGAAACCCCAATTGGGTATAAATACATTGCTGACAGAATGTTAGAAGCTGAAGTTTTATTGGGTGGTGAAGAATCTGGGGGAATTGGTTACGGTCATCACATACCAGAACGCGATGCTTTATTATCAGCTTTGTATTTGTTAGAAACTGTAGTTGCTACAAATACGGATTTAAGCGAGATTTATCACAGGCTACAACAAGAAACAGGTTTCTTTTCGGCTTATGACCGGATTGATTTACCATTAGCTAGTATGGAAGTGCGATCGCGTTTATTAGAACAATTACAAACTCAGCCTTTAAAAGAAATTGCGGGGCGTGAGGTTGTAGATTGTTTAACAATTGACGGTTATAAATTCCGTTTAGCTGATGGTAGTTGGTTACTAATTCGTTTTAGTGGTACTGAACCAGTTTTACGTCTGTATTGTGAGGCGGAAAATTTAGAACAGGTGCATCAAACTTTAGATTGGGCTAGAAGTTGGGCGGAGAATTAGAGTTTTTTTTCAACGCAGAGAGCGCAAAAGATTACGCAAAGATCGCCAAGAAAACACTGTGGAAGATAAGTTAAAAGTAGAAGGTGTTATAGCAACGCTTAAAAAGGATTTACCAACTCTTTTTGAGCGGGATATTTCTTATGATATCTATACACAAGATATTTTCTTTAAAGATCCAGTTAATACTTTTAAATGGAAGTTTAACTATCGCATCATCTTTTGGACGCTGAGATTTCATGCCAAATTATTTTTTACAGAAATATTTTTTGATTTGCATGATGTCTATCAAGAAAATAAGGACACTATTATTGCTAATTGGACTGTGCGGGGTGTATTGCGTGTACCATGGAAGGCACATATATTCTTTAATGGCTACTCAACATATAAGTTAAATAATGATTGCTTAATCTACGAGCATATTGATACTTGGGATCGTAAACCAAGTGAGATATTGAAGCAGTTTATACGTAGAGGAGAGTAAATAAATCTAATTAAATTTAACAGTAAATAATTTATTATGTAATAATGCTTAATTATCAACAAGTTAGACACGCACTAATGACATCTCAAGTCCATACTGGCAAATTCTTCAAAATCTGAATTTAAAGTATAAACTACGTAAAGATTATCGCTGTAATTAACTGAAGAGATAGACCACAGGGAAAGGTTATCAAATCCGTAGGGTACTCTCTGGCTAAATTTCCCCCTATTGAGAAATTCAAATTCTACTTCTTGACCTGCGTAGAAAGCTTCAATAGTTGCTCTTTTTCCCCAATAGTGTCTCAGTTCACCCACGAAATAAAAGCAGTTGTCTCCATTACCAGTAGGTCGCTCAACTCTACTTTCAAATGCAACTGATGATGTATTAGGTGGATGTATTATCTTTCTAAATTCGTCTTTGTACTTACTGAGTTGGTGGTTATGAGCAGTATATGAGGCAATATACCAAGCAACAAATAAACATGGAATACCAACGGAAGCAATAAAGACAATCGCCGTCAAGCTGATAATTGTAAATTTTATTATTTCTTTCGCAAGTTGATCTAAGGACAT
This sequence comes from Oculatellaceae cyanobacterium, assembly GCA_036702875.1. GTDB lineage: Bacteria > Cyanobacteriota > Cyanobacteriia > Cyanobacteriales > PCC-9333 > Crinalium. The sequence continues at coordinate 6,782 of DATNQB010000029.1, forward strand.
ACACAATTAAACAGTTATCAGTCATCTATAACTATCCCACCATACACCTGATAACTGATAACTGATAATTGTTAATTGTTAATTGTTAATTGATTTAATGGGATGCCTCTACAGGTAATTCTCCATCTGGCGATCGCAGTGAGTCTACCATCTCTTGTACTTCTAATGGTGGGGGTGGAGTTAATCGAGAAACTACCCAAGTAACCAAAAAGTTAATCGCCATTCCTAAAGTACCAATGCCTTCAGGTGATACGCCAAAAAACCAGGGTTGCATTCCCCCAAATTTGACCCCAACGATGTAAAAAGTAGTGAAGCATAATCCTGTTATTAACCCTGAGATCGCACCTTCACGGTTTGTGCGTTTGTCAAATATCCCTAAAACAATAATTGGGAAGAAACTGGCAGCAGCTAAACCAAAAGCAAAGGCGACAACTTGAGCGACAAAACCAGGGGGATTAACTCCAAAATATCCCGCGATGGCGATCGCAAATCCAATCATGATTCTACCAACCATTACCCGCAAAGCTTCGGAAGCTTGGGGATTAATGATGCGGTAATAAACATCATGGGCAACAGCACTGGAAATTACTAATAATAATCCTGATGCAGTTGATAAAGCTGCTGCTAATCCTCCGGCAGCTACTAAGGCAATTACCCAAGGTGCTAAATTTGCGACTTCTGGTGTTGATAAAACGATAATATCTTTGTCGATGTCTAGTTCGTTGGTTGTTTTATCTGGTGTTAGTTGAATTCGCCCGTCGTTATTTTTATCATCAAACTTTAGCAGTTTGGTTTTTTCCCATTTTTGCGCCCAATCTAAGCTTTGGATTTGCTCAATAGTTTGATTGTGCAAAGTATTAATTAAGTTGTAACGGGCAAAGCTTGATAATGCTGGGGCAGTTGTATAGAGGATGGCGATAAATAGTAACGCCCAACCAGCAGAATAGCGTGCCGATCGCACATCAGGAACGGTGTAAAAGCGGATGAGGATATGAGGTAGTCCAGCAGTTCCTACCATTAAAGCGATCGTCGTAAACAAAACATCTAATTGCGACTGGGTAGCAAATGGTTCCGTATACGCTTTGAAACCCAAATCTATGTGAATTTGGTTGAGTTTATCGACAATATCGCTAAAGGTAAAAGCTAGTTGTGGGATGGGGTTGCCAGTCAGCACCATTGAAATTGCAATAGCTGGAATCAGGTAGGCAAAAATCAACACGCCATACTGTGCTACCTGCGTCCAAGTAATCCCTTTCATGCCGCCTAAAACTGAGAAAAAGGCGACAATCACCATACCAATTAATACGCCTGTGTTCACATCTACTTGCAGGAAGCGGCTGAAAACAATTCCCACACCGCGCATTTGTCCTGCTACATAAGTCATAGATATGAAGATAGCCGCAACTACTGCGACTAAGCGGGCAGCGTTGGAGTAATAGCGATCGCCTACAAAATCAGGTACAGTATATTTCCCGAATTTCCGCAGATAGGGGGCTAACAACAGCGCCAGCAATACATAACCACCAGTCCAACCTAGCAAGTAAACTGAACCGTCGTAACCTGCAAAGGAAATTATTCCCGCCATCGAAATAAAAGAAGCTGCTGACATCCAATCAGCAGCAGTAGCCGCACCGTTTGCGATGGATGGTACTCCCCGCCCTGCTACGAAAAAGTCAGAACTTACTTTAACGCGGGACTGCCAACCAATGTAGAGATATCCTACAAAGGAAATGCCGACTATTAAAATAGTCCATAATTCAACAGACATAAGCCACCCTTATTTATCTATGCCAGATTTACGGTCTAGTTTGTCCATCTCTACCGCGTAGATGAAAATTAGCACTACGAAAACGATGATGGAACCCTGCTGTGCCATCCAAAAGCCAAGCGGCAACCCACCTAACCGGATGGTGTTTAATGGTTGTACTAGCAAGATGCTAAAAACGATTGACACAAACGCCCAAACAACCAAAAGATTTCTGATTAATGCTTTATTGGCACGCCAATAAGATTGACGTTGATTTTTGTCCATCATACTTTTGGAATAATTCTCAGGAGTTAAGAATCGCACATTTCAGCGCCGAATAATAGGGTAGCGAGGGAGACATAGGCGCAATACCCCTGCGAAGTCGTTACACGAACATAATTTTTAATTTCATATGTATCGCAATCACCTTGGCGGCTCTTGACAAATAGTGGTTAAAATTTGCGTAATCTGCGTCTATCTGCTCACATCTGCGATTAAAAAAATTGTGTATAGTACGTGCATCTTGCCCACTCATAACTAATGCGTATGCGCTGTGATTGCCTAAATCTCAAGTGCTATACTCTACATTCAATGTGGATAAATGCTCTGTAGTGTTTGATTAATGCCTTTAGAAATATCTTCAGCACAAGCAAAGCCATTTTTAAAATGGGCTGGTGGTAAAAGCAAGTTAATACCACAATTCGTTAATTATTTTCCTAAACAATTAAAACAAGGAAAAATTAACAGATATGTTGAGCCATTTATCGGAGGTGGTTCAGTTTTATTTTATATAGCTCAAAATTATTGTGTTGAAGAATTTATTATTGCTGATATTAGCCAAGAAATAGTGATGGCATATCAGGTCATTAGAAATGACGTAGAAAGTTTAATTAATTTATTATTAGAAATTCAATCTAAATATTTTACTTTAGACTTAGAGCAACAAAAAGAACTATTTTATGATATTCGTTCTAAATTTAATTTACATCAGCCAAAAATTAAATTAACTGAAGTTAATCAAGCTTGTGTAGAACGTACTGCTTACCTAATATTTTTAAATCGTACTTGTTTCAACGGTCTTTATCGAGTCAACTCTAAGTCTGAGTTTAATGTACCATTTGGACGTTACAAAAACCCAACAATATGTTCAACAGATAATTTACGTGCTGTTTCAACAATTTTACAACGTGCAGAAATTAGGTATGGGGATTTTATGACTTGTGAGGATTTTGTTGATAGCAACACATTTGTTTATTTTGATCCGCCATACCGTCCTATTAGTAGAACAGCTAACTTTAATTCTTATGCAAACCTCGAATTTGATGATGCAGCACAAATACGTTTAGCTAATTTTTTTAAGAAGCTGGATGCTAGAGGTGCAAAGTTAATGCTTAGTAATTCTGATCCAAAAAATATTAACCCTGATGATGATTTTTTTGAAAAAGCATATCAGGGATACAAAATTGAGCGTGTTAAGGCTAGTAGGATGATAAATTCTAATGCTCAAAAAAGAGGTGAGATTAACGAATTAATAATTATGAATTATTAACCTTGGTGATTCGTCATTGGTCATTGATAATTGTTTATTGTTGTTCTTGGATTACAGCACTCCAGTCATCATTTTTAACAGCAGCTTCTAAATTCTCACGGCGTTGTGCTTCAGTTGCATCTATTGAATCTAAATTCCTATTTAAAGCTGTATCAGCCATTGCTTTGCGTAGTTTCAGCTTTTTCTCTTCATAAGCGTTGCGTTCTGCTGCTGACATTGCTGCTTTGGCGGCTTCGCCTATTGTACTTGCCCACATTTCGCGATCGCTACTATTTCCTGGTGGAATGCTATCAAGTTCAGACATCCACTGGTCTCGCAAGCTTTCCATTTCTTCGCGTTTGGGGAATTTAAATGTATGTACACGCACAAACGCGCACTTGTCTTTACCGTTTTGCGTAAGATGACCGTTGAGTGAAAGCTGTACGTTACGGGAGTAACCTATATATTGGGTAAGGTGTTGGGTGTCTAATACAGCATATACACCAGCAACTTTGGCATTTGAAGCGTGATTGCACCAAGTTTCTAACGGTACAATTTCAGCACTATTGCTTTCAATTTGAGGAATTGTCGTAACTACGGCGGTGTGTTCGTCATCGGAACTGTATAAAAACTCATGTAATCCCTGATGTGCAACGGGTACATTTTGATGTTCGATGGCTACATCTTGATTTGTCTGTGCTGGGTTAGTTTCCATTTAATTTTTGCGCTGGAGTAGTTCAGTTTATCTTAATTCCATACCCCATTTTTCAGGGGAGATTAAAGTAAGGTTTTGATTAAGTCAAGCTACTATCTTATTTGCTGCTTGCAATAAACTATCAGCAATTATTTCTGGTTGCGGGTAAACAGATAAGTACTCTTTTTCTTCCTGAGTAATAAAAGCAGTCTTCAAACCAGCACTAACAGCACCAGCAATATCCCAAGCATGGGCAGCAACCATCCAAATATCACCTTCCACACCTTGTTTAGCCATTTCGTATACTTCAGGGTGCGGCTTGGTTTTTTTAACAGCATCACAGGAAAGAATATGCTCAAAGTACTGAATTGCACCAGCCTTTTCTAACAGTTTTTGGGTAGATTCTGCGCTACCGTTGGTAAGAGCGATTAGTTTGAAACCTGCGGTTGTTAGTACTTTAAAAGCATCTAAAGCATCTGGTTGTAAATCTAACTCAGAAAAGGATTTTACTATTTGCGATCGCTGCTGTACATCTGCTTCAATACCAACTACCTTTAATGTCCGAGGTAATTCTGCTTCTAGCACTTCTTTTAAAGGTAGATATCTACCTGCATGAGAATAAGCAAAAGCATCGCGCAATGTCTGGGCAAACCAAAGTTGCAGAGTATAAGGAGTAGCACCTAGTTCAATCAGTTTTTGGCGGGGTTTTTCTAAACTGAAGCAAGTGCCAATAATATCTAGGACTACAGTTCCTCTTGTTGCCATTTTTTTTTCGTTTAATTAGGTTGAATTTTATATTGTATATCTTTTGATTTATCGCCAATAGCGTTGGGATTTCCAGAAGATGCCAATAATAATAGCCATTACTTGAATTTCATTAAAACGCAATAAAATAGATGGAATCGGTAAGAGTGATTTGAGCAAAATAATTAGAGCTAAACAAGGAACTAACGCCCATAAGGTGTTAGCTTCAAGTCTAACCTGTGGATAAAATCGCTCAAGTAAATAAACAGCTAAAGCACCTACGCCAACTGCTACAGCTAATGTTGTGATTATCCCTAATGGTGGCGTATATAAACTATTTAGGACTTGACGAACTACAGGCGATCGCTGGTATTCTACCCCTATTAGAAAGTCTAAGATTAAAACAATCAGGTTAGTCAAGGCGGAAACTTGCAGAAGCGATCGCCAAGGTAAATACTTGAGGCGACGCAAAGGATCTCTCATGCTCAAAGCAGTAATTAAAGTGCTTTGATTTTATACTGATTAATTCACTTTTGGCTGACTGGAATTTCAATTACAAATTCTGTTCCCTGATGTGGTGCTGAAGTGCAACTCAGCATTCCACCGTGTTTTTCTACAACAATTTGATAGCTAAGTGCTAAACCAATACCAGTACCTTTACCAACTGGTTTTGTAGTAAAAAATGGATCAAAAATTCGCAGTTGCAATTCTTCAGGAATACCAGCACCATTGTCAGCAATGCGGATTATTACCCATGAAGTAGAGGTATTATCGTCAGATGTGCGCTCACTCACTTCAGTACTAATCTTAATTGTAGGTGTTGGGTGCTGCTTTTGCTGATCATCTCCACTTGTCTTGCTCACACCTGCTTCTAAAGCATCGATCGCATTAGCAATGATATTCATAAACACTTGGTTTAGCTGACCTGCGTAACACTCTACTAGCGGTAACTTGCCATAATCTTTAATAATTTCAACGTTGCGAATTTCATCATTAGATTTCAACCGATGTCGCAAAATTAACAAAGTACTATCAATCCCTTCGTGAATATCCACCGCTTTAATAGCAGCTTCATCTAAGCGTGAAAAGTTGCGTAAAGACTGCACAATCTCACGAATGCGATCTGCTCCCACTTGCATTGAAGACAGTAATTTAGGTAAATCTTCATTCATAAACTCTAAATCAATGTCTTCAATCCCATCTTGAATCTCTGGCGTTGGTGATGGATAGTATTGTTGATACAGGGCGACCAAATTTAGCAAATCTTGAGTATTTTCCCTCGCGTGGTTAAGATTCCCATAAATAAAGTTAATCGGGTTATTAATTTCGTGAGCTACGCCAGCTACAAGTTGACCTAAACTCGACATTTTTTCATTCTGAATCAGTTGTGTCTGAGTACGCTGGAGTTCTTGCAAAGCTATTTCTAACTGCTCTGCTTGGTTTCTAGAATATGCTTCCGACTCCTGCAATGCTGTATTTAATTTGGCGATTTCTTCGGCTTTTTTTAATACGATATTAATCACTGCACTTCTTAGTCCCAGTGCAGCATCAATTTCGCACTTTTTCCAAGGTAAAGACTTTAATCTTACAGTTTCTTTCCAGAGTTCAAAAGATTTACGCGGAGACAAACGCACACTACCATCTTCTGTCATTTCAACTGGTTTCTTAGGCTCTCCTGCCCAATTTACAGTTTGGATAACTTCCGGTCTAAACCAAAGAATATAGTTTTTTTGGCTTTGAGATAGTGAAATCGCTAATACACCACTAGCTACATCTTTAAACTTCTCACCTGCTGGATCAAGCCTGGCTAGAGACTCTGTATAAAATATTTCTTCGGTGAAATTATTTTCTAACAGTTCAACTAAATGATTCAAATCTTCTAATTGAGGAGTTTCACCAACTAAGGTGTAATTACCATCAAAAAATACTGCTGCTCCAGAAGCATCAACCAAATTAAGTATATTTGGCTGATATTTAATTAAACCATCAATAAAATTTTCTTCTTGAGACACATACTCAAGAATTTTTTCTTGCACCTTACTTAACTCAAGTTTATACTCATAATCTTCATTATCTTCTTTAGATGCCAGTTCTAAAGACATTACTTGCCCAAGAAACTCACAAGCTTTCCGAACTTCATAAGAAACATACTTAGGTGAGTAATGATGGCAAGCGATTAAACCCCAGAGTTGTTTATTTTTTATTAAAGATATGGACATGGAAGCTCTCACGCCCATATTTTGTAAGTATTCTATATGCAGGCGAGATACGCTTCTTAAAACCGAATTACTAAGATCAGTAGGTTGATTTGTAATAGGATTATTAAAAGGAATAATTTCACTAGGTTGATAATTAATATCGGCAATTAATCTCAGCCAATTCAAACAATATAATGTTCTTGCTTGCTTAGGTACATCTGTTGCTGGGTAGTGTAAACCTAAAAAAGGATCTAGTTTTTCTAATTTATCTTCAGCAAGAATTGTGCCATCACCATCCTGATTAAATCTATAAATCATCACTCGGTCAAAGCCATTAATTTTTCTAACCTCTTTGACCATACTTTGACACAATTCATCCAGATTTGAGGCATTCTGAAGTTTAGAAACTGAAGATCTAACTAAATCATAAAAATTTAGAAAAGAAATGTTATCCGCAAATCTTGATGGTTCTAATTCCAGAATTAACAGTCCATCATGGCGATGAATAATGCCATCAAATAATACATTTCTATGTTCTTCTATTTTAATAGTAAATTTAATTGGGTTTTTATTGCGGATATCTTCTTGAGACAAGCAAGATTTGAGAAGATCGATATTATATTCATCCAATAAAGTATTTAAATTTTCATTAAGTAGCTTTTCTGGATGCCGTCCCAATAAGTTAAAGGTATTTTTACTTACTTGTAATATAGTTAAGTCAGGCTCTTGTAAAACGAAGAGTAAGCCGTGTGGCTGGATAGCACCAGATATATGAATAGGTTCGCGATCGCAGTTATTTAAATCAAACTGTTCTGTTGTTAAGACTCCGCTTTCATTCATGTGTAATGTTCCTAGCAAAAAATGGTAAACATACTTTAATTATATTCATTAAATTAACCCGAATTTCAGGAATAGCGCAAGAATTATTAACAAATTTAATTTATTAATAAAATTATTTTGTTAACAACAGCCGTAAGTAGACTGAAATAAACTGCAATAGTTAATGCTGACTGTAAATCTTAAGGTGCGATCACGTTTGGCATCAGAATAGCATTTAGTATTATAAACGACAAGAAAAACAAACTAAAACAAATTTGGCGATCAACGCGCAACGAGGTTGGTAAACTATGTTACTTCTACTGCATCAAGATTAATCTATTTTTCCATTCTAGAATAGTAAGCAGACTAACCATAGTGAAAATTTACAGTCTATGGCACAAGTAATCCTTAATCAGATGCTCTCACAACTCAATACCCTTGAGCTTGAAGAACTACAGCAGCTTAACCAAGCAATACAAAAACGTCTTGCTCATCAAGAAGTAACTCAACAAGCTATATTCAACAAAGCACTGTTAGCATCTGGATTAGTAAAACAGCATAAGAAACTTATTGACAACCAGCAACCCAGATACCCGCTAACTCAGCTAAAAGGTAAACCTATTTCTCAAACAATTATTGAGGAACGGCGTTAGAGGACTTGTAATAATATTTGCTTAAGTATCACTTTCTTTAATGTACTTATCAAAAAAATACTTAAAGGATTTATTTCTTTCTTGGGCTATCTCTACATTAAACACATTTAGAATTTCCTGCATAAAATCTATTTGGGATTTTTGAAATTTTTTAGGTATTAAGCCACAAAATTTTTCTTTTGTGATTTGCTCAGTATTATTATGGTAAGTAGAGATACCCACCTTTTTATATAAAGACTCATCTAATCCAGATAAGTACCAACTTTCTATTTCATTACTAACAACTATTATTTTATTTGCATCCAGATTTTTATATAATTTTTGCAATTTGCTTTTTTTGTCTGTTATGCACTTGGCAGAATTAATATCTGCTACAAAAATATATTCAGCTTGCATTTGCAAAATACTTCTAAAAACATTATCTCTCCAAATTTGCGTTTCTTCAGCATATTTTATGATTTTTATATAATTATATTTTTTATTAAGTAATGGGCAAATTACTTGATTGATAAATCTTTCATCGTCTCTACCTTCAACCCAAATGAATAAACGTTTGTAATTATCAGTCATTCTGCACCTAGTAAATTTTGGACATAAAGTTCTTCAAGTCCTATTTCATTATTTAAAAAAATTTTAATTTCATCTTTTTTACCTGGTCTAGAGATAGTAGAAAAACCTTCTTTATTCCTAGCAATGAGTAAAATATCCTCTAATTCAGCATATTTTACCATTTGAGGATTATGGGTAGTAGTAATAATTTGTTTTTCCTGAGATGCTTCTTTCATCATTGCTACCACCCTAGCGATTAGATAAGGATGTATATTTCTTTCTGGTTCTTCTATAATTGCTAAAGGCTCATCTTCAAAATATAATGCAACTATTAATGCTGTGAGATTCACTGTTCCATCAGAAATTAAAAAAGCAGGTATGTACTGAGACTTCTGATAATACAGTTCTTTTAACTTAAAAATCAAAGATTTGTCGGTCAGTTTTTCTACGTTTATATCATCTATAAATGGCATTAATTCTTTCAGTAGATTAGAAAATTTTCTTTTATTAAAATCATTCTCTAGTATACTTTTAATGACAATAGCTAAATTACTAGCATCATCCTCTAATTCTGTTTTTCCAGTTATAAAAGTTGATTGCTTAGGTAGTTTTGGATCAAAATCGTAAATAGCAATATCATTAAAAAAATTACTATATGGTGGAAAGGGTGGAAATAAAAAGAAAAAGAATGGTGTTTCTAAAAGTAACTTTTTTTTAGGAATATCTTTCGTTGAAAATATAGGAGGAAATATATCATCTTGCACAATTGGAAGTGTAGAATCTGAGTAAAATATTATTGCTGTTTCTTTTTTGGAAATAATCATTTCTCCTGTAGCAATTGTCTCAGTTTCTACTGGTTTGTTATGTCTATTTTCTAAATTAACAAATTTACACTGTTGGCTTAATTTGTCTTCTATAATTCTATAACCTAAACCTTTTTTGTTAAATTGTAAAGAAAATTCATATGTTGTTTTTTCAATTTTTAATGGAATTTCTTGCCCATTTTTAACAAATCTTCTTATAAATGGTTGATCAAAAACAACTTTCAAAGATAATGAATTGGAGGAAGAAATATTGGTGTTTCTGAGAAATTCAATTCCTCCTTGCAAGGAAATTGCATTTTCTAAACCATATATATTAATATCTCTTAAAAATTTAAATATTTGTACGAAGTTAGATTTTCCAGAAGCATTCGCACCAATCAATAAATTGAATTTTCCTAAATCAATGTGAATATCACTAAAACTTTTGAAATTTGAAACACTGATGCTTTTAATAGCCATAATTTATTTGGAATAATTTAGATTTTTAGGTATAGTCAGGCAATTTAGTATAGTGTGATAATACTATACAATAGATGGGGATGGATGCTGTTGTAATACTTGCTTTAAATACTGCCCCGTATAAGACCTTTCATTCTTCGCTACTTCTTCGGGTGTTCCCACTGCAATAATTTCTCCGCCTTTATCGCCACCTTCCGGCCCTAAATCTATTACCCAGTCAGCGCAACGAATTACATCTAAATTATGCTCAATTACTAAAATTGAATTGCCTTTATCTACCAACCGTTGCAAGACATCTAGTAATTTGTGGACATCGTAAAAAGATAAACCTGTTGTTGGTTCATCTATTAAATATAATGTTTTTCCTGTGGCGCGACGGGATAATTCTGTGGCTAATTTGACGCGCTGCGCTTCTCCACCGGATAAGGTGGGTGCTGTTTGTCCTAAACGGATATATCCTAAACCGACATCTGCTAGGGTTTGCAATTTTGTAGCAGCGCGGGGAATGTTGATAAAAAACTCTAAGGCTTCTTCTACGGTCATGTTAAGTACGTCGGCAATGGATTTGTTTTTGTACTTAACTTGTAAGGTTTCACGATTGTAGCGATCGCCTTTACAAATTTCACACTGCACATACACATCTGGTAAGAAGTTCATCTCGATCACATTCACTCCTTGACCGCTACAAGCTTCGCATCTTCCCCCTTTAACATTAAAAGAAAATTGCCCTGGTTTATAACCTCTAGCCTTAGCTTCGATGGTTTGGCAAAATACTTCCCGAATTGGATCAAAAATGCCTGTGTAAGTAACAGGATTAGATCGAGGTGTGCGACCAATTGGTGATTGATCAATTACAATTACTTTATCAATGGCGCTGAGTCCGTCTATTTTTTCTAAATCTTTGGGAAACGGTACTTTACGGGTAAGATTGTGTTGTAATGCGGGATAAAGTAATTCGTTAATTAAGGTAGATTTGCCGGAACCAGATACACCTGTAACTGAAACAAGTTTACCTAGTGGTATTTCTACATCGACATTTTTAAGGTTGTTGCGGTAGGCATTTTTAATAACGAGCGATCGCTTATTTCCTTCGCGCCTCTCTGCTGGCGTATTAATAACTTTTCTTCCTGATAAATAAGCACCAGTTAAAGAGTCTTCTGCTTGCAGTAATGTATCTAAGTTTCCTTGGGAAATAATTCTTCCCCCATGAATACCTGCACCTGGGCCAATATCAACTAAATGATCCGCAGCCCGAATTGTTTCTTCATCATGTTCGACAACAATTAAGGTATTTCCTAAGTTACGCAATTTAGTTAAAGTATTCAATAATCGCCCATTATCTCGTTGATGCAATCCGATACTAGGTTCATCTAATACATAGAGAACACCTGTTAAACCTGCACCAATTTGTGTAGCTAATCTAATCCGTTGCGCTTCCCCACCAGAAAGGGTCATTGCGGGACGATCTAATGTCAGGTAATCTAACCCGACATCTAATAAAAATTGCAATCTAGCTTTAATTTCTCGCAATACTAAATCAGCAATTTGCGCTTGGCGATCGCTCAATTTCAACTCATCTATTCGTTGCCGACATTCCCCAATTGAAACGCTGGTTAAATCTAATATCCGATGTTGTCCTAACCGTACAGATAATGCTTCTGGTTTTAATCTTTTGCCTTGACAAACTTCGCAAGGTTGATCGACTAAATACTGCTCTAATTTTTGTTTTTGCAGTTCTGAACCATCATCATATTGCCGTTTGAGGATAGCGATCGCACCAGCATAACGTCTATAATCGTTGCGCTCTTGCATCCAAATAGGTTTATCAGCACCATGCAAAATCACCTGCTGCTGTTCGGCGGTGAGATGCTTCCAAATAGTTTGCAACTCAAAGTTATAAGCTTGTCCAACACTATAAAGTAGCCCCAAATAGTAGGAATTATCTTTTTCTGCCCAAGGTACGATCGCACTATATACTGACGCTTCTGGATCGGGTACTATCAAATCTGGTGATATTGTCCGCAAATTACCCAACCCGTGACAACTCGGACAAGCGCCATAAGGGGAGTTAAAAGAAAATAATCTTGGCGAAAGTTCATCCATTACCGCCCCATGTTCGGGACAAGCAAAGTTTTCTGAAAATACTATTTCTTTGGTAATTTCCTGATAGTCATTATCGTTATTTGTAGCGGTTGTTTGATTATTGTCACTAACCTTATTTTTACCAGGTTCTTGATATTTTAGAAAATCTGTGCTATTTTCTGAATACCGTAGTGTATTGGGTGAGGATTCTGTCTGTACAGATGTATCTGATAAGACATCAATCACGGCAATTCCACTAGCATGACGCAAGCAAGTAGTGAGAGAATCGGTTAAACGCTCTTGTATACCAGCTTTTTTAACTAAGCGGTCAACAACGATTTCAATCGTGTGTGTATAGTTTTTATCTAATTCGATATTTTCGGATAATTCATATACTACACCATCGACGCGCACGCGGACGAATCCTTCAGAAGCAAGGCTGGATAAGAGTTTTGCGTGAGTTCCTTTTTTACCACGTACTACAGGTGCTAATACTTGAAAGCGGGTGCGGTCGGGTAGTTCCATGATGCGATCGCACATTTCATCTATAGTTTGAGGTACGATAGAGCGATCGCATATCGGGCAATGAGGTACACCAGCGCGTCCGAATAGTAGGCGGAGATAATCGTAAATCTCGGTGACAGTCCCAACTGTAGAGCGGGGGTTGTGGGATGTGGATTTTTGATCTATAGATATAGCCGGACTTAAACCTTCGATGGCATCGACATCGGGTTTATTTAGTTGTCCTAAAAATTGTCGTGCGTAGGCGCTGAGAGATTCAACGTAGCGGCGTTGTCCTTCTGCAAAGATGGTATCAAATGCCAGGGAAGATTTACCGGAACCGGATACGCCCGTGAAGACAATTAAGCGATCGCGTGGTAGTTCTAGATCTATATTCTTTAAATTATGCTGTCTCGCACCCCGAATGCGGATAGTGTTTTCGTTAGGCTTACTGGGGTGATGTCCGTTTGGGGATGTTGTGATGTTGGAGATGTCAGCAGGATGAGGCATGAAGGCACATATTTATCTTTGATGATCTTAGCGTTTTTATTTTTAACGCAAAGGGCGCAAAGGGAACGCAAAGAACGCAAAGGATATATTAAGGTTATAGGCTATTCCATTCTTCGAGAGAGAGTGGTTGTTCTAGAATATCCTCAACTTCCCGAAGCATCATCCGTAACTGAGGAACAGAATATTCTTCGTTCGAGGGAATAGCTAGACGATATTGCTCGTAAGTCATAAACTGATGCTTTGTTCCAGAAAAAGGTCCATCAAAGCCAAGTCGCCTTAATTTCTGGGTAAAATCTCGACGCTTACAGGGTATCCATCGACTCAAGGGTTGCCTCCTTGTTTAGGTCAATGTTATCTATTACGGGTAGAGAATGTTTGAGTTTCAGCCCAAGCAAAATCCAGTCTTCTAAGGTTGAGCGTAACTCATCTTCACACTCTCGTAATGTTGAGCCAAAGGCTAACACTCCTTTACAAGCAGGAATCTTACCTATAAATGTGCCGTCTTCGAGTTTATCGTAAACTGCCTGTGCGATCGCTTTATCTAGATAGTCGCTCAATATAAACTTTGTAGTCATAAAAATCTCCCTGACGCGAGATCTGTCTCTCTCATTGTAGCGATCGCACTACTACTGGGATGTACTTTAATGCGGATAGCATCTGGAGATATGAAGTTAAAATAAGACATCTTCATATAGGGCTGTGATGTCACACTGAAAGTTAATACTAGCTAAATTAACTTCTTGTCCTTGTGTGTAGGTGTAAGCATCCCAACCGCCTTCAGAATTGCGTCGAAAACATTCTACTTTGATTTGATCTTGGCTGATGAGGACGTATTCTTGTAAGCTTTCTAATTGTGCGTAGTCGGCAAATTTATCACTGCGGTCAAATGCTTGTGTAGATGGTGATAGAACTTCGACAATTAAGCAGGGGTAGCGTTTGAAATAATCAAATTCTCTATCTCGTTGGTCGCAAGTTACCATTGCATCAGGGTAATAATAAGTATTAGCTGAATCAATATTAACTTTCATATTTCCTGTGTAGGTACGGCAACCAGTGCCACGCACATGATTTCTTAACAAAGTGAGCAAGTTAAGCGCAACAGTATCATGGGCATCGCTGGTTCCAGCCATTGCATAAATATAGCCGTTTCGGTACTCATGTTTAATTAAGCTAACTTTCTCGCCTTCTAAGTAATCTGCTGCGGAAATGTAGGGAAATTTGTGGCTAACAATCATATTTAAACTGGTGTTTGATAATAGTTTTATTTTAGGCGATCGCGCTTATATAGCCTGTTGTCGTTGAGCGATTTGAAGCAATAATCGTAGTGCTTCATTTACAGACGCATCAGTTGGAAAAGCTTGAGCAACATCAGGATCTAAGAGAACTAAATTTGTTCCTGCTCGATATCTTTCAACATACTTACCTTTTACCCCTCCCGTCATTTTGGAAAAGTCGTATTCGGAGCGTAGTTCGTCTTCTAGCTCGTTAACTTCCTTCTTCATAAAATCTCCTTTCTAGGCAGTGGCTTTTCTAGCACTGATTATGCGAATACGGTTTCCGTAGGGAGGTGTGGGAGACAACTAACAATTGCCCTGACCCAGACATTCCAATAATAACGTAGCGGTCTTCTCATATTTAATGATCGGGATCGGGAAATGTTACAGATAACGAGTCGTCAAATACGGTTGCAGCTTCTTGGAAAGAAATACTGTGCTTTCTGATATTGATCAACGCTTTTTCTAGGTTCCACTCGAATTCCATAAATTCTGTCTTTCAATAAACCTTCCTTTACCAAATCCCCTAATTTTAATTAGGAGGATTTCCCTATTGCAAGAGTGCCTGTTCCCTGTTCCCTTTTAAAAACCTACTTCGGCAACCGCCAAATTTTGATCGTCTTGTCGAGGCTGCCACTAGCTAAAGTCTGCCCATTCGGGCTAATGGCTACGAAACTAACGGAAGATGAATGCCCCGTGAGGGTGCTTAAAAGTTTTCCGGTGGAAAGATTCCAGATTTTGATCGTCTTGTCATAACTGCCACTAACTAAAGTCTGCCCATCCGGGCTAATGGCGACGGAAAAAACCCAGTCGGAATGTCCCGTGAGGGTGCGTCTCTCTTGCTCAGTGGAGAGATTCCAGATTTTGATTGTCTTGTCATGGCTAGCACTAGCTAAACGTTTGCCCATCCGGGCTAATGGCGACGGAACTAACAAAGCGCGAATGTCCTGTGAGCGTGCTTCTCACTTGCCCGGTGGAGAGATTCCAGATTTTGATCGTCTTGTCATAACTGCCACTAGCTAAAGTCTGCCCATCCGGGCTTATGGCAAGGCAATCAACTGAGTTGGAATGTTCCGTGAGGGTGCGTATCTCTTGCCCGGTGGAGAGATTCCAGATTCTGATCGTCTTGTACTCACTACTAGCTAAAGTTTGCCCATCCGGGCTTATGGCGACAGAAAAAAGTAAGCCGGAATGTTCCGAGAGGGGGCTTATCACTTGTCCGCTGGAGAGATTCCAGATTTTGATCGTGTTGTCCCGACCGCCACTAGCTAAAGTCTGCCCATCCGGGCTTATGGCTACGGAATTAACCCAGCCGGAATGTCCCGTGAGGGTGCTTCTCACTTGCCCGGTGGAGAGATTCCAGATTTTGATCGTGTTGTCCCGACTGCCACTAGCTAAAGTCTGCCCATCCGGGCTTATGGCAAGGCAATCAACTGAGTCGGAATGTCCCGTGAGGGTGCGGATGAGGGTTGGCGGTACAGGAATTGTGGGGGTAGTGTTTGGTTGTGGCGGCGAAGGTCGAGGTGGCGAAACGACTTTAGGAGATACCTTTGGCTTCGGTAATGGTTGACGATTCAAATCTGCTAAAACTTCTGATGCAGACTGATAACGTTGTTCGTAGTCTTGCTGCAACAACTTATCCAGAATACGCCCCAATTCCTGACTCACAGGTTGCGACAAATGCTGTCGCCAACTTTGCACCCAACCATAAGCTTGTGTCTTCCAAATATCCCAAGGATGAATCTCTGTCAGCAGATGAAAGCAAGTTGCACCCAAACTATATAAATCACTACTTGGATACGCTTCACCCCCCTGCATTTGTTCCATCGGCACATACCCAAAAGAACCGATCACTGTTCCAGGTTTTGCGATCGCCGTTGCTGTCAACTGTTTAGACGCGCCAAAATCAATTAATACTAGATCCCCCCCTGCCACCCTTAATAATGCGGGTTGGGGAGTTCGACGACGAATAATATTTTCTGGTTTAATATCTCGGTGAATAACTTTCTGCTGATGCACAACTTGGAGAACATTTAACAAATTGAGTAATAATTCCCGAATCTTTTGCTCGTTAAAAGTCCCCTGCTGTTGCAACTCATCTAATAAATTCTGTCCTTTAATATACTGCTGCACCAAATACAAACGCTGATCTTGTTCAAAATATGCCAACAGCGTTGGAATTTGTGGATGTTCCCCTAATTGTTGCAGTCGCCTTGCTTCTTCTTCAAATAAACGAGTCGCTACCTGGAGTCCCGCAGTTCCCTGTACATTTGGGGCAAATTGCTTAATTACGCAGATCTCATTAAACTTTTCAATATCTTCAGCTAAATAAGTTTTACCAAATCCACCGCTACCCAATGCCCGAATTGGGCGATAACGCCGCAGCATGACTAACCCCATACCGCAGTTGACGCAAAACTTTGTGCCGTCAGGGTTGGGGGGATTGTGACATTGGGTATTAAGGCAACAGATCATAACTGGGAATCTGTCAGAGGTTAGGACTATGATAGCCGAGATGATCCACAGCAAATATAGAGACGTTGCATACAATGTCTCTACAAAGGTTTTATGTATTGCGCCTTTGATTTGTAGAGATTTCTATTGTTTTTCAGGGTATTTGTATTGTTTGAGTGTAAAGTGCGATGCCTTCGGCAGGCTACGCTAACGCTCTTCAAAATGCGATCGCACTTTATTAATACCTATAATATTAAGCTGACTGTTGATTGTTTACCGATGTAGCGACAAATTCATAATCTTCAATCATCTTACTGCCATTTTCATTTAAGCTTTTATCTCTCTGCTTAAACTCATCCAATAAAATAAAAAACTTTTCAAATCCAGCCTGTTCATTATGACAGTAAAGCATAATCATTTTAGCCCAAGAACTAACAGTTTTTATGCCCAACTTCTTTTGTAACCAAGGTTGAAATTCACCACAAAACTCATCTTCTTCCTCCATCGGTTCAACTCCCAACTCGCTACGGGCGCATTCATACCCCACCAAAAACATAAACAAATCGCTAACCGATGGTCGCCCTAAATACATTCCTGGTTTTGTTCTAATCTTTTCTAAAATCTCCCAAACTCCGCTCATTACATCCTCCTACCAATTTGATTAAATTATACTTAAATTGAATCTAACTCTTCTAATATAAATCCTCCACTTATACAAGAAAAATCGCTCTCCCACTGTTGGCGGATCATTCCCTCACTAGAAAGGTTATCGAAAACTAAGCCCAATACTTCTACGCCGTAGTGAATTCCATTCTCAGTAATTGACTCATTGGGACTAAAGCGATCGCTAATTATAAAAAAATCATTCCGTCTTCTCGTTCTCAACTTAAGAATTCTTCCTTCAATTCCGTTATTCTTTAACCATTGCATCACAGCAACAGCACAAACATCGCATTCTAAATTATTAAATTTCGATACAATCTTACCTATCTCTTGATAAATCTCCTCTGGGGCTAATTCGCTCACTTCCTCACACCAAATTGCTGGCAAGCGTTTACTTTAAGCTTAGTTTCTCAACAACTTCTCACATAGGTATTCCTCGCCCTCCTACTTCGCGTCTTTTCCTAATATCCAGCAGTCTTTGTTTAACTTCTTCTTTAACTTCTTTACCCTCGTCAGGATCTCCTAAATATTCCTCTAAGGTTTCAACGACTGTTTCTCTAATCAAATCTTTAAATTCATCAGTTGTCAGATCTTTAATTTGCATTTTCATCTCCTACTTATCAAATTTATCTTTAACTAAGCCTTAGTTGCGACTCTATTACTAAAATTACTAACAGCTTCAGAAAATTGCTGATTTCTTTCCATTAAACCCATGTGTCCACCTGGTTTTAATGTCACCAATTCCGCATCAGGTATTTCTGCTTGCATACGTGCGCTAGTTTCAGGGAGAACTGCTATATCCGACTTACCTGTAACAACTAGCACCGGAACATTAATACTTTTTAGTGTTGCTGTTTCTTCCAATTTAAACATTGCTAAAGTGCCACGCGCTAACACTCCAGGTTCACCCAAAGTAGATAAGAAAGCCGCGAAATTTAGTTGCCCGCGAGTTTCTTTACCTGTAAATCCCGATAACTCTACACTAATATATAGTGAACCATTAAAATAACTCAGCCAAGTCATTGCCCAAAAAATCGGCGATAAGAAAATAGTCAGGTATAAAATAGGTTCAAGCACTGGCTTTTGCAAAGCAGTTACTAAACCATTAAAAATACAAGTTTTGACTGGATTAATATAACTTGTATCCGCAAGAATTAAACCAGCTACCCGACTTCCTAAAAGTTCAGGAAATAGCCGAGAAAATGTCAGCGTAATCATACCGCCCATACTATGTCCAAGTAGAATAACAGGTTTATCTCCAGCTATGGAAACAACTGCTTCTAAATCACGCGCATATTTTTCTAGAGAATAATCGTTATTTTTAGGTCTTTTGGATTTTCCTAAACCTGGTAAATCCCAAACAATTACTCTGAAGCGATCGCTCAATTGTTTCTTAGCATAATACCAAACAGTACTATTAGGCCCCCAACCGTGTGAAAAAATAATTGGTTGCCCATCTTCTGGCCCATAAAACTCTACGTGCAATTCGCTACCATCAGGTCTTTGTATGCGCTGTACACTACCAGTCCGCATAAAACTTGGTTCATCATTTCCTCGGCGGTGAAATAATAGCGGAATAATAAAACGACCGCCAAAAGACCACAAAACTAACGCCAGTCCACCTAACAAGTAGGAATATCCTTCCAGATCCCCTTCATACCATTCATAAAGAATGTAGACACCCCCACCAAGTATCCCAATGGACAATAGTCCAGCTAACCAAACCATCAGGAAAGTGAGAGGCGTGAAAACCATAATCCGAAACCTTAAATGATTGTATTAGTAACTTATCAAGTGATATTTAGATTACAGCATAATCGAATTTCTAACAATTACACTTTGGGTATAAAAAAATGATGCGTACAAACTAGCAAATACAACCTTTTAATAATTAAGAATTGCTTTACAAATTGTAGTTAAAAACTTATTGGTTGTTGATTAATTTCTTCTGGATTTTCCTCAATTTTAACCTTTTCAGCATCTAACTGTTTCTGTGCATCGTTTCTCGCTGTTACTGCTTCTTGGTAATTTGGCTTATATCTAATTGCTTGATCGTAAGATGCAATCGCACTTTCATATCTGTTTAAATTAAACAGTGCATTCCCTCTGCTATACCACGCTTCGTAGTAATCTGGTTTGTAGCGTACCGCTTGAGCATAAGATGCGATCGCATCCTCATATCGCTGTAATTGATATAGGGAATTTCCCCGATTATACCAAGTTTGATAATTACTTCGTCTCAATTCTATAGCTTTAGAATAAGATGCGATCGCACTTTCATATCGTTGCAATTGATGCAATGCCCAGCCACGATTATACCAAGCTTGATAATTAGACGGCTGAATTTTTACTACTTTATCAAAAGACTCAACTGCTTCTGAGTATTTGCCTAAATTAACCAGTATATTTGCGCGACTATACCACGCTTGATAATAATTAGGCTGAAATTTTACCGCCCGATCATAAGATTCAATCGCTTCTTGAGCTTTATTTAAATTAACTAAAGAATTGCCTCTATTATACCATGCTACTGAGGAATCTGGCTTATATGAAACTGCCTGATCGTAAGATGAAATTGCCTCATCATACCTTTGCAAATTATGTAAAGCCCATCCTCTACTATTCCAACTTGCATAATCATCCGGCTGGAACTGTACAGCTTTATCATAAGAAGTAATAGCTTCCTGATATCGTTGTAAACCTATCAGCGCCTCACCTCTACCTTTCCAAGCTTCAGGATAATTAATTTGTATTTGAATAGCTTTTTCAAAAGCATCAATAGCGTCTTGATATTTTTGTAAATTATTTAAGGCGTATCCTCTACCAACCCAAGCTTCTACAGCATCTTGCTTAATTTGAATTGCTTGCTCATAAGCTTGCTGTGCATCTTGATTACGTTTCAAGGCTAACAGCATTTTTCCTTTAGCTAACCAAGCTTCTAAATATTCTGGTTTAAGGTTAATAGCTTTTTGGTAAACATTTAAAGCATCTTCATATTTGTTTAACTCAGCTAAAGCCGTACCTTGCTGATATAATTCTGTAGCATTGGAGGAATTAATCAGATGATTAATAGTAATTCCAGCAGCAGATATTATTCCAATTACTGCTAGTGAACCCAATAAAGTATATATAATTTTTTTAAATTTTATAATGGGGCTAGGATTAGTACCCTGTAATGAAGCTTGAGGAGGCGCAATAACTACCGTGTTAAAATTTATAATCGCTGCTAAAGCTTCACTTGCAGACTGATAGCGATCGCGGAAATCATACCGCACCATTTTATCTAAAACATTACCCAACTCCTCACTAACTAATGCTTGATTACGCCAAAAAATTTCATTTGTCTGATTGTCAAATGTTAATTGATTAGGTAATAGCCCAGTAAGCGCCTGAATACCAATTATCCCCACCGCATAAATATCACTACTTAATCTAGGATTGCCATTTGCCTGTTCACTAGGTAAATATCCGCGAGTACCAATTGCCACAGTTACATTAATATTACTATTAACGTTAGTAACTACAGTAGTACTAAGCTTAACCGCGCCAAAATCAATTAAAACTAACTTTCCATCTTGACTACGCCTAATTAAATTATCAGGATTAACATCACGGTGAATCACATTTTGCTGATGGACAAACTCTAAAATTTCTAAAATCTCTATTAACAAAGTAATAACTGAATCTTCACCTAACTGCTGACCTGCAACTATTTCCTCACTGAGATTATTACCCGCAATAAATTCCTGAACTAAATAAAATTCTTGATTTTCCTCAAAAAAAGCAAAAAGTTGCGGAATCTGATTGTGATTACCCAACTTATATAAAACTTGCGCTTCAGTATCAAATAAACGCCTAGCCGTTTGCAAAGTTAACTCATCAGTTGCTTGCGGTTTTAATTGCTTAACAACACAGCGATGGTTTCCAGGTAGATGTATATCTTCAGCCAAGAAGGTAGTACCAAACCCTCCTTGCCCTAGCAGGCTAATAATTTGGTAGCGCCCGCCTAATGCTTGTCCAATTCCCAAATTCATGCAGTGAGGTGTAAAAAATAATTTTGGGTAAATCCTATACAGGATGAGCCTACATAGTTGATCTTGATTTTGGCACAATCAGACTTAGTACTAAATTTTGTATGACCAATGACCCATGACCCATGACCAGCCATCATGTTAAGTTTATTTCTATCCAGCTACTTAATTTTCTTATAGCTATCTTTTTCAAACTAAGGCTAAATTTAATATATGAGTGAAAAAAGTGATGGATTTAAAGTAGTTAGTGATAACCGTCAAGCCCGTTACCTCTATGAGATCCTAGAAACTTACGAAGCTGGGATAGAGTTAAAGGGTACAGAGGTTAAGTCAATCCGCGAAGGTAGGTCTAACATTCGAGATGGCTATGCCTTGATTCGCAATGGAGAAGCATGGTTAATTAACGTCCATGTATCACCTCACCCCACTACCAGCCAGTATTTTAATCACGACCCCCGCCGTACCCGTAAATTGCTACTCCACAAGCAAGAAATCCGCAAGCTGATTGGCAAAGTGGAACAGCAAGGATTAACCTTGGTGCCATTAAAAATGTACCTGAAAAACGGCAAAGCCAAGATCAGCATTGGTCTTGCTAAAGGTAAAAAGTTACACGATAAGCGTCAAGACTTGAAGCAACGTCAAGACAAACGCGATATGCAACGGGCAATGAAACGTGATTAGCCAGATCATGTCAGCTATTAAATTTAGGGCAGGATGATGATTAGTAAAAGAACAGTTACTAATCATCAATCCCGACTCATCTAAATTTGTTTAAAAACAGCAATTTAATCTTGCTCATCTGGGTGGCTGCCCATTACCAACCTGGGTGGATTGTAATAACTAGCAATCAAAGCCACCATGAACCACCAGAGAGTATTCACTTCTGGGCGATACCAAACAGTATCAAACAAGCCATGACCTAGCAAACCTACCATAGCCGCGATCGCACCCATTAACCAAAATGCCTCATCATTGGCAAATTTCCGTAGCCGCCCTAATTGGCGCACCCCTTCGTTAAAAGTAACAATTAGCAGCCACAGGAAACAACCTAGTCCAATAAATCCGGTTTCTACAGCCAGTTCCAAGACTATAGAATACGCGCTGAGGGCGCTATAACGCGGGCTGACTTGAAATAGCGGATAAATTTTGTTGAAAGCGGTATTTCCTGGCCCAATGCCGAGTATAGGGCGATCCTTGATCATTTCAATCACTGCCGTCCAGACATTAATGCGGAAATTATTACTACTATCTCCGCGACCTGCAAACATACTACCAACGCGATCGCGCACTGGATCGACAAATGCCACCGTTAGTGTTAATAACAGTGCCAAACTTCCCAAGAGCAATGGTAACGACCACTTCCGCCAAAAACTCGGTAGATATACACTCCACCAGAAAAGCTGTAAAACTAAGAAAACGAACACAATCAATACAAACCCAATCCAGCCACCACGACTAAAAGTGAGGATCATACAGGCTGTATTAACAAGAAACATAGTTAATGCTAAAGCTTTAGGAATCCAACCACGCCAAGCAAACATTGCTGCCAAAGATAAAGCGATCGCAGGTAGCAAATAAGCAGCAAGTAAATTAGGATTACCTAAATAGCTATAAACTCGTGTTGTTTTCGACAAAGGAGATGTCGGATCAACCCAAGTAGCCAATTGCGCCGCGCCAAAAAACCACTGACGTAACCCATAGACACTAACGATCAAAGCTACGTGTAAGTAAACCGTAATTAACCACGAACGTAAACGGGGCGATCGCACCACCCGTGACATCAAAGCAAAAAACAACAAATATAAAGTTAGCTTTGTCCAACCAGTAAAAGCTGCATTCTTTACCGGAGACATCGCTGTAGCCACCGTAGCAATGCTCCAATATAGCAACACTAACAAGTTAATCGGCGTTGCAGCAGTTCTAGTATTATCAGATAGTGTCAGCAGCACCCAATAACCAGCACTAGCCAACAACAACACACCCACAAGTTCATTCGCCACAAAGGGTGCTAAAGCAAAAACCAAGCTAATTAACCCTGCCCCTATCGCTTCAGCCCATTGCATCAACCAGCTACTTTGTCGCCACGCTTGCAGAGGGCCAACCAAGCGGTAAAGATAGCTGCTACTGCGCCACTGATAAAGAGGTAAATCTGATAAAGTAAATCGTTGCCAAACTAAATTCATAAACTAGAGATTGAAGTTTGGAGATTGAGTTGCCAAAGTAACTTAGCACTCAATGGTAAAAACTAAAAATTTTTCCCAAACTTAACACTACAGTTGATCGTCCCCCGTTACTATCTGGGGCAAACTAACTACATAGCGATAACCCCACTCTGGTGAACCCTGAACTAAAATTTCGCCGCCGTGCCTTTCTGCTAAACTGCAACTGAGTAATAACCCTAAATTTTCACGGGAGTCATTGCCGACAGCAGACTTAATTTTGAGATCCTCAGCATTTATTAAAGCTGTTACCAGAGGAGTACTTGTTAACGTTTGGCTTCCCAAAGGTAAATAAGCATGAGCTAATTGATCTTGAATAGCAGTAGCACTGTCCTGTAAAAATTCAGAATTATTAGCAATCTTAGCAACGCCAGACTGAGAGTACAGTTCAACTTGAGGCAGACAATCACCTAACCAAGGATGAGACACCCAGAGTGCAATGTTGAGTTTTTCACTTTTACGAGAAAGATGGATACGCACCACACATCCTACTTCCGCTGATTGAATTAAACTTAACAGCAGGTAGTAGAAGATCTGACGGATTTTATCTTTATCTACCAACCAAATCCGATTTCCAGGTTCTACCGACAACTGTAGCTGCTGCTGTCTATGCTTTGCTAACTGTTCCAAGCTTTTAATCGCCTGTTGGCAAACCATTTCAATATTTACAGGAGTTAGTTGAAGTTTTTGATTATTCTCATCCAATAAACCTAAAGAGGCAATCTCGTCTACTAAAGAAACTAAACTCTGACCACTATGGTGAATAATATTTAGATATTCTTTTTGTTTACTACTTAAAGGGCCATAAATTTCCCGACTTAATACACTCGTCATCCCCATTACAGAAGTCAAAGGCGTGCGTAATTCTTGGGTGAGGTGAGTGAGCAGTTTAACTTTAAGTTTTTGAGTAGAATATTGTTGAAATTGATTATTTTGATTGTTTCCCTGACTTAGGGAGAGATTGCTGGCTGAATTAGCCGTAGAAGTACTTGGAATTAGGGGTGTAGCAGCAACATCTGATCGCCTATTTTTACCCGATAATGACGATGATGCAACAGAGTAGCGAGGTAAGTTTGAATGGGCATACGGCTCTTCCACTCTTCTTTGTTCAGCTTTTATCAGACGGTTCCGTTCGATTTCCGTAATCACTAGCCTAGCCAGCAATATCAAGAAATCGATATCTTTGCTCGTAAAGTTACGAGGTACTAAATCCATCACAGCCAGTGTACCTAAACAATGTCCAGATGCAGTCAGCAAAGGTGCGCCTAAGTAAGCACGGATACCATAATGTTGAAATAATGAACTTCTAGAAAATTCTCCATCCGTTGCTGTATCTGGAATTGCTAAAACTTGATGACTATCAACGACATAAGTGCAAAATGATTCATTACGAGGCAGTTGCCCAGATGTCAATAACTCATTCATTAATCCCAATCGAGATAAACCAACAGCCGACTTAATCCACTGTCGATCTTCTGTCATTAAGCCCACGAGACTGATAGGTGTTTCTAAAAATCGGGAAGCTGTTTGAGTAGCTTCTTCAAACACTGGCATCGTGTCTGTTTTTAGTAGACCAAACTCCGCCAAAACTGTAAACCGTTGCTGTTCTCTTACTGCGGGCGTGAAATTATCAAGACGACAAAAAAGCCTACTTTCTGGACTTTCCATGACCATCTCTACCCCGATCCTTGCTGCTATATTACTCATCCCAATGCGGCTGTTGAGTTAACCCTATAACTAAGGTTCCCGAACAACAGTTCACAACCAACACATTGCAGCAGAATTGCTAGTAGAGATAAGCTTGGTTATTGGCTATCAGTCATCGTGCATTGTTAATTGTCCAAGCAGGGTGAGACAGCAAAGAGGAAATAACCCGCACTCCCCGCAACTGATTTGATAGAGGTAGATGCCCCTTGGGTGCTGTTAAAGCCCAAGTAAACTCATTCGGATAACGAGTCCAAGCGTTGCCGTTTTTCCAACCAATTTTCGACCAGAGTTTTTCCCAATTTTTGCCAACTGCCAGCCACATTTCCCGTTGAACGGAAAATCCAAACTTACCTTCTGAGTGTAGTAACCATAAATTATTGATCGTTTGGAGATCAGTAATTGGACAATTTTCTACCTCTGTAAAGTACAGCCACTTTCTTTGTAGTGCATCAGAACCCGCCAATTCACACAGTTTTAGGTTAGAGAGACGATCAGCTTCTAAAAAGTCTTGTTGAGCAAGCAGTTTTTGGAGAGGGCTATAATCAATTCCACGCTCAGACTTTAATGGCACAATCCCAGTCGGAAAGTTGGTATTGAGAAATTCAGTTGCCTTGGCTGAGTTCGCCTGATAAAGAGCTTGGTAAGCAATACCGTCAACTAAACTGGGTGGTGAAGAGCGACGTTCACATAAAAATTCCATCAATAACTGTAAACCGACATCACCAGAACTGAGGACTTCGGGAATCAGTTTTTGTTGATTTTTCTCAGTTTCTGACTTGAACTTGTAGCGAATGTCAGCGATGTTGTCGGATGTATCTGGTGAGGTAGTGGTTAGATCACTCATTAAGCGACTCGGCGTGCTGGTTACTTCTAGCTGGAGTTATCTGTGCATTAATTAGCTTACCAGCATCGGTAAACATCAGCCAATAATTTTACTTTTGTTCTGGTAGGCGGTAGCCATTTTCGTAGGCAAAGCGCACTAACTGAGAGCGATTGGCTAAATCCAACTTATTAAGTATATTACTAAGATGGGTTTGCACTGTACGGGGGCTGATAAACAAGCGATCGCTGATTTGTTTATTCGTAAAACCTTGAATCACTTCCCAAAATACTCTCGCTTCGGCGGGTGTCAAGGGTAAATCTTCTGGTTGAGTAGATAAAGCAATCTCAACTGTGCGCTCTTTTTCTATCAGTGGTTGTTCAGGTGCAGGGGGTAGAGGCATTGCAGGTGAACGGCTTGCCAAATGCTGCATCAACATTACCATTTCTGAATGTATCCGGCGCGATCGCTCTAGTTGAGCCTCAATCTTGGCGATTAATTCCCTGGGATCAACAGGTTTAGTTAAATAATCATCCCCCCCAATCGTGTGACCTATAATGCGATCTTCCAACTCTCCTTTCGCCGATATAAAAATAAACGGTACCAATTGCCCAAATCTACTAGCCCTCAACTGGCGGCAAAATTCCAACCCGTTCATCTCTGGCATCATCACGTCAGATACGACTACATCAGGTGGATCTTGCTCGAAGACAGTTAATGCTTCAACCCCAGAACTCGCTTCCTTGATTTGGTATCCATGCTTGTGCAAATGATGTATCAAGATAGTTCGCAGAGTTCTATCATCATCCACCACTAAAATCTTTTTCACGTAATTAACCTACTTTTTAAAATCCTGCTGGTGATGTAACTCCCGCGAGATTGAACTATGTATAGCTCTATACAACAATGGTATGCTCGTTTCTATTTATCTGTCTGTTAACAATTTTGAACAACTCAGAGGTTTTAAATAGCTTCTTTGATCATAAACACCAAAAAAAGCTTGATTTCAGTACCACTAGCTAGATTAATCTAGTAACCTGCCTCTAAAAGCACGCTTGTCGGCTAAGTTATCCAAAACTAAACAGCAATATGTACGAAAAAATCACACCCCCTGATACTGGTTCTCGGATTACTTTCCAAAATGGCGAACCAATTGTGCCAGACAACCCGATTATTCCTTTTGTTCGTGGAGATGGTACAGGTGTTGATATTTGGCCTGCTGCTCAGAAAGTATTTGATGCCGCAGTTAAAACTGCCTATGGAGATAAACGACGCATTAGTTGGTTTAAAGTTTACGCTGGTGACGAAGCCTGTGAAAAGTACGGCACATACCAATATTTGCCCGAAGACACTCTTAATGCGATCAAAGAGTATGGTATTGCCATCAAAGGGCCACTGACAACACCCGTGGGAGGTGGTATTCGTTCACTCAATGTCGCCCTGCGTCAAATTCACGACCTATACGCCTGTGTGCGCCCCTGTAAATACTATCAAGGTACGCCTTCCCCCCACAAAAACCCAGAAAAACTCGATGTCATTGTTTACCGAGAAAATACAGAAGATATTTACCTGGGAATTGAGTGGCGACAAGGCAGTGAAATGGCTAACAAAATCATTCATTTGCTAAATAATGAATTGATTCCCGCCACTCCCGAACATGGCAAAAAGCAAATCCCTCTAGATTCTGGCATTGGAATCAAACCGATTAGTAAAACAGGCTCTCAGCGTCTAGTTCGCCGCGCTATTCAGCACGCCCTGCGCCTACCATCTCATAAGCAAATGGTGACGTTAGTGCATAAGGGCAACATCATGAAGTATACAGAAGGAGCCTTCCGCGACTGGGGTTATGAATTAGCGATTACAGAATTCCGTAACCAGTGTGTGACTGAACGGGAATCTTGGATTCTTTCTAACAAAGAGAAGAACCCAAATATTACCGTTGCAGAAAATGCAGGTGAGATCGAACCAGGATACAACTCTCTGACAGAGGAAAAACAAGCTGCTATTTGTCGTGAAGTTGAAACTGTACTGAATAGCATCTGGGAAACTCACGGCAATGGTCAGTGGAAAGAAAAGGTGATGGTAAATGACCGAATTGCTGACAGTATTTTCCAACAAATTCAGACCAGACCGGATGAATACTCTATTCTTGCCACGATGAATTTGAATGGAGATTATTTATCTGATGCTGCTGCTGCGATCATTGGCGGGTTAGGCATGGGGCCAGGAGCTAATATTGGTGATTATTGTGCCATTTTCGAGGCTACCCACGGTACTGCTCCTAAACACGCTGGTCTCGATCGCATTAACCCAGGTTCTGTAATTCTATCAGGGGTGATGATGTTGGAATTTATGGGGTGGCAAGAAGCGGCTGACTTAATCAAACAAGGCATTGGTAAAGCTATCTCTAATCGAGAAGTTACCTATGATTTAGCTCGGATGATGGAACCACCTGTGGAGACACCTCTCAAGTGTTCTGAGTTTGCTGAGGCGATTATCAAAAATTTTAGCTAAATCTGAGTGGGGAGTCAGGAGTCAGCAAGAATATTATCCTTAATCTCCCCCTGCTGCTTCTGCTCCCCCATCAAGGATTGGAGAATATATTTGAATTTTGCCCGTTTTCGCTACCTGAAGTTACCCCAGGTGTAGAGAAGTTAGACTGATTTAACTGACTCGGTGGTAATCCTGGGTTTACTGTAGTAGGGGTAGATCCAGGGTTATTAAATCCATTTAGCTGATTAGGGTTTTGAACAGTAGGTTGATTGAAGTTATTCGGATTTCCTGGTACAGCATTGGGAATGCTGGGAGGTATTACAGGTCGGTTCAAATAGGTGTAATCATTGCTGGGAAATGAGTTGGGATAGGCTGTTGCACTTGTGGCAGGTAAATTGTAGTTATTTATAGTTGAGGGAGAAATAATTTGTGGTTGATTAACCGCAGTTTGTTGTTGGTTTGGTATCGCTATCGGGGTCTGAGTTATTAATGCAGGGGATGGTGTAAGCTGGCTCAGAGCGGCTTGCAGGGCGCTGACGGGTGCAGCATTAGTAGTGGGATTGAGGGGATTAAACCCGTTGAAGTTGCTGCTTGGGTTAGAGGTAAGTGCTGAATTTGGTGAGGAGTACTGGTTAGGTGCAGGATTGAGGCTTAAAGAATTATTGTTAAGCGCAACTAAGTTGCTGCTGGAAATATTTGGTGTTAAGTCAGCAAAAGGATTATAGACGTTTTGCTGGTATGAGGGGATGTTACTCAATGGTAAGGATGTAGGGTCTATCTGAGCAACAGATTGTTGAGGATTGATTGTTTCTAGTAAATTATCTGCTTTTGTAGCGGAATATTTTTGGTTGGGTGCGGCGAGTGGCTGGGAAAATAGCGGTAGATTTAATTGTTGGTTGAGTACAGAGGAATTATCTATATCTGCGATCGCAGCTATGTCTCCAGGCGACAGTGTTGAGGAGTTAGCAGAATCAAGTTGATTTGTATTATTGTTATTACCACGCAACCACTCTGGGTGGCTCCAATATTGCCAAGCACCGATTAGTAATAAACCAAGTGCGATCGCTGATCCTAAAACAGTTGGTTGCGATAGTTTCTTTAACCTAACTTGGAAATAGCGATATACAGGGATTTTTTTTGAATATGACATATAGCTTACTCTATCGCGCTACCCGTAATACCATTACTCCTCCGGCTGTTAAGCCAAAGATATTCGGCAACCAAGCTGCTAAAAACGGAGATAGAACAGACACCTGACCAAGCGCACCGCTAATAAATGACAGTAAATAATAACTAAAAATTACTATTACACTCACACCAAAGCTAGTTGCTCTACCAGTACGTTGCGGTCTAATTCCCAAAGCAGCACCAACGATACCAAACACCAAACAAACAAAAGGTAAGGAGATTTTTTGTTGAATACGCACTTTTAGTTTAGTAATTTTTTTATCATCTCCGCTCATATTTAATATTTTTAAATATTCTAATGACTGAGCAATATTCATTTCACCATAGTCTCGACCCTTACTAGCTAGATCTAATGGCGCTCTAGAAAGGCGCAGTTTTTGGTGTTCAAATTTTAAGATATTGCGGTAAGAAGCATCTGGAGCAACTATATAAATAGAACCATTAAAAAAATCCCACGTATTTTCTTGAGTATTCCAAGTTGCTGCTTCTGCGGTGACAATTTGATTTAATCCTTTTCTAGACCAGTCTAAAATCGTCAAATTCTTCATTTGTTTACCGTCAAATTTATCCGCATAAAATAAACGTGCTAGTGTCTTGGTTGTCTGCCCGTTGATTTTTTCTTCTCGATATTCTGGATAAAAAATATTTTCTTCTTTTAAGTTTAGCTGATCTTTTTTTAGTGCTTGTGAAAGGGTTGTTGATGCTTCATAGTTGGCAGCAGGTACAACCAATTCATTAAATAAGAAGGTCATCCCAGTAACCATAAAACTGAGAACAATTGCAGGCAATATCAGCCGATAAATACTAATGCCACAGCTGCGTAACGCGATGATTTCACTGTCACTAGAAAAACGACTATATGTCATTAAACAGCTTAAAAGTGTAGACATTGGAAAAGCATAGACAATAAATTCTGGCATTTTCAATAACAAAACTTTGACGGCAATTGCGATCAAAAGTCCAGATTCAGCGACTTGCCGCACCAAATCAAATAAGCTTCCAATGGCAACTCCTAAAGAAGAAAATGCACCAACACCAAACAAAAATGGCATCAATAGTTCGATCGCAATGTATCGATCCATAACCGAGAAGCCGGGTAGTCGAGGATTATAAAATTTAGATTTACCAAATGCCATTGTTAAATAAAACCATTATTAATGATGATTATGCTCAATCAAGTAAAAAAATTGCTGATTAATTTTTTACTCATGTTTACTGCAAAATTAATAAATTTCAACGTTGAAAATTTTGACCTAAGTAGTACTGCCGCACTAAAGGATTAGCATACAGTTCTTCAGCGCTGCCAGCAGCGAGAATTTGTCCGTCGCGCATAATGTAGCCTCGATCTGTAATTGCCAAAGTTTCTCGGACGTTGTGATCGGTAATTAAAATACCCATTCTGCGATCGCGCAATTGAGCAATAATTTTTTGAATTTCTGACACAGCAATAGGATCAACCCCCGCAAACGGTTCATCTAACAGCAAAAACTTTGGCCCCTCTCTACCCGCAGCTAAAGCTCTGGCTATTTCCGTCCGTCGTCGCTCTCCGCCAGATACTTGATTACCCTTGGTATAAACTACTTTTTCGAGGCGAAACTCTTGAATTAAGGAACTTATGCGTCTACCCCACTCTCTGCGTGGCACATTAGTTTGTTCTAGCACTAATAAAATATTGTCTAGCACACTCAGGTGTCTAAAAATACTAGGTTCCTGAGCTAGATAACCAATCCCCAACCTTGCTCGTTCGTGCATCGGTAAATTGGTAATATCAAGGGCATCTAAACGTACCCTACCTTGGTCTGGCTTTTCTAAACCAGTAGCCATATAAAATGTCGTTGTTTTACCAGCGCCATTAGGCCCAAGTAGCCCCACAATTTCCCCTTGGGAAACTGAGAGGTTGACACGGTTCACTATCACTCGCTTGTTATAGGACTTGTGGACGTTTTCTAGGTAGATTTTCACTTGTTTTTGGCACTAATAATCAGGAAAACCACGTTATTTTAGGGTTGAGAATTATTTGGCTCAGAAACAATATAAACAGATTCCACCTGCTTATTAGATTTAGGTAGTGCCACAAAGCGCCCCTCATCAATTAGGTAAGTAATTGTCTCCCCACGCAGGCTATTACCTTGCTGTAGGATATAAACATTGCCGCTCATTACAATGCGGCGTTCGCGGCTGAAATATTGAGCTTGGGCAGCAGTTCCTTGAATCTGTCTTGATGGATAAAGAACTTGCACATTCCCACGAGCCGTTACGACTCCAGTTTTGGAGTTATATTCTTGCACATCAGCACGAACGCTCAGAGGGCGATTATCTTGAGAGGTTTGGGCTTGGGCGTTTTGGAGTTGCAAAGGTGCTAGAGCGCCTGCAACCACTAGAGGAGCAATTATTGCTAACCCTAACCGACGCTTCAAAGAATCAATTAATTTATATGAAGAAATCATTGTTTGCACTGGCTTAAATGAAGATGATTGTGATAGTACTATTAACGATAGTTTACCGAATCGGTTAAAGTCGAGAATCATACCACCTGCTGACATATTTTGCTAGTATGGCAACAAGCGTATTGACGTTTTCAGTTCAATCAAGTTTCTTTTGGATGAAAATAGTCAGGCATGAAGGGTGAAAAGTAGAATTTTTAGGGCGATCGCACGCAACTAAGACGTTTACGCTACACGCACTTAAAGGCAAGCGATCACTTTCCACACTACATATAAGGATATAAGGCGATCGCAATTATTGGCTTCATATCTACTGCGGGCATTTTGCTAGTGTGTGATTTCATCTACGCTGGCATAAACCTAATATGCGTATGGGCGGGTTTATCACAAAAATTTTGCTTTAGATAAGTATTTTATCTCCAAAACCACTCTTACAATCGCAAACTCATTTTCATTTTTAACAATCATCAGTTACGGTTCTAATCTCACTTGGGTTTAATTATCCCACCATACACCTGATAACTGTTACCTAATTACTGATAACTAATTTAATAAGTACTTTCGTTTTATATATTAGCGAATTTAATTTTTGGCAACTGATAGTTAGATGGATTGTTAGACGTATCTGCTCCCTCTAACTGCTCAACGAAATCAGCTATTTTCTCTGCTCCTAACTCATGCAAAGTTGTTAATAAATCAGCACTCTCAGTCACCAAATCCGTAACATTAATCTCCTCATATATAGGTTGGTAATTTTTGATGCGTGCAATTCCTTCCCCCAGTAAAACAACGGCACCACGCCAGTTATGATTCTCCAAGTGATAACAGGCAACAGCAATTTGGAGGACACCTTGATAGAACCTTTTTTGTGGCTCTGATGCCTCCATCCACAAAGCCTCTAGGGTGTCGTGACAAGCATAAAATTCTTGTTGATTAAACTGTTCAACACCCTGGAGAAATTCATTATTTGGCATAACAATTAACAATTAAGAATTACCTCAAAAGCTGAAACTGGGAGGTGAAGTAGCCAAAGATGTTTTGATTTTTCATAACTCAATGTGCAGGGCAAGCAGGCTAAAAATTGTTAATTGTTAATTGTTAATTGCTCACGCCATACTTTCGCGAACAGCTATGATTTCTTCTAGAGAAATTTCTTGCTGCTGACCAGCAAAGTCATTATCTGGAGTTAAAAATAGCATACAGTGACATTCCTTGCGCTCACGCATAGGTACGCAAGGACAATTCCAGAAAGCAGCACTTACCTCTGCTTGTTTGTCTTCGTAATGGCGACAAGGGCATAAGGGAGAACCAAGATCGTCTTTGTGCTTCGCCAGTCCTTCAATGACGACAGCAGTAACCGAAGGATCAACACAGAAGTAAGTCCCTGTACGCTTGGCATAAGTTTCGGAAAAATGCCGCATTGCCTCCAGATTTTTTTCGCTGGCTTGGTTATCAGTATTTGCTGGGTTCATGGGGTAAGATCGCAGGATGTGAGCGTATGTTTTTGCATTTTACCGCAACGCTCTTATAGCAGTTAGCAGTCACCAGTATTTTTCCTGACTTGAGTGCGGTTAAAATCTCCTATGTCGTCTTTTTATCCTAGCTTTGAACAGATAAGGCTTTAGTTATCTTTATTTTTGATAATTTTTTTACTATCCCAAATTTCTCCTATCCAATAGAACAGTATTATGCCAGAAAAACTCGCAGCAAAGTCTTCAATACTTGCAGTGCGGTAGGGTAAAATTGATTGCCAGATTTCTTCAGCAGCAGTAAAAATTGTGAAAATAAACGACCCTAGCGGGATGGGATAGCGAAAAACTGCTATCATTACCCTGCCTGTCGCTCGATGAAATAAAAAAGAAGCAATTCCGTAGAGGATAAAATGCCCTAGCTTGTCATAAGGCGGATGAGCTAGGGAAAAGTTGATTAATTTTCCTGAGTCTGCTAATAAAATAATTGTCACAATGATTAGAAAATATACAACAGAGGCTGCAATCCAGCCTTTCTGGGATAATTTCATAATTAAGCTGTTGTGCTTCTAATTGGTTTTTAGAATACCTGTTTATGAAAGGGAACAGGAAGATAGGATCTAAATTGGTAATTGCTTAGTAATAATTGTTCAAGCTTTGCTGCAATTGTAATTGCAGTGGTTGCTCAGTATTAATAATTACTCCAGGCAATTTACGATTAATCATCTTAGCTAATTCTGTGGATGCTCTTGGTTGCCAGAGAACCCAACGGCTACTATTCGGGAGGGAGTTGAGCGTTTCCGAATTTTGGGTTAACCAAATTGTAGGTGAGTTAGGCAGATTGCTAGTATTTGAGTCTTCACCTGCATTGACGGCAGCTAGGGTTTCTAATACTACTCGGTTCCCCCACAGTAAACCTGTTGCGGCTGTCCAGAGTTTCGCATTAAGCCCAGACTTACCAGCATAGAAGTAGATGGATGCTGCCGCAATTACTGCTTGTTCAAAATCTTCTAAATCCCAAACACCTGCGCTATCTAAGCCAATAATAACTTCTTGACCGCCAGTAAATACTTCTAATTCACGTACTTTAAATTCACCATAGCGGGCGCTGGTACGCCAGTGGATTAAACGGATCGGATCGCCAACGCGGTAGGGTCGCAAGGCGCGGGTAACGCCTTCTGTAGCAGCATGGGCGCGGCGATCGCGATTATAGTAAAGTGAATTTTCATCTTGTCCCATTTGATCGACCAAAGGACAGCTATTGAGGGGTAATACCGTAGGATAAACAAAAGCTTTTGCTGGAACATCCCTAAAACGACGACACCAAAATAATCCTAAAGGCGCACCTGTTCTCAACTGCACAGTGTCCCACCGATAAACTCCTCTTTTCTGGGTTGATTGATAATAAATCCATCGGTGGGCATCTTGAGATGGAATAGTTTCTAGGGATATTTGTACAGGTTTACCTAGTACGAAAGGAAGTACATCTTGAACTTGCAGTAGCGTTTTTGGCTGCTTAGTTTGATTGATGATTTCTACTTCAATTGTTAATTGGTCGCCTACTGTGACAGGAGGAATAGGATTTCGCCGTACTATCAATTCTCGCAGCGATCGCACTGATAGCACCGCCCCTAGTCCCAGCATGGCAAAGATAATCCCACTGATCACATATAGCCACCCTGCCATTGTATTGGTTGCGGCTGCGAAGAAACATATAGCAATTCCTAAAAGCAACCAACCTGCATAAGCAGGAGTTGCCCAATGAGTTTCTAACCAGCTAGTAATCCGGTTGATCATGCTTCCTTCTACTCTCTTGAGATCCCACCCTAGCAACTAAGATAACCTGTTGCTGTCCTAGTAGGGAGAAGCTAGGTTAAAGTAAACTACCTACAGGTCTGAAGTACGCAAATGTCCAATGCAAACAGAACAGCCTGTTCCCGCCAAAGATAAGCCTCCCTCAATCGCTGTGCTAGTGAGGCACGCTCATGCTAATAAAGCATCTGATATTCATCTGCGCGTTGGCGAAGTTCCAAGATATCGCATACGTGGTCAGTTAGTACCTTTTGGTAGACAATGGAAATTAACTCCAGAAATTTTTCAACAGTATTTAGTAGAGATTCTTACACCAGCGCAAATACAAGAATTTGCAGCTAATAAAGAGTTAGACACGGCGATTTTTTACCCTGGTTTTTTGCGCTGCCGGATAAATTGTTTTGAATCTCTCACGGGTGGCGCAATTGTGATGAGGTTAATTAGTCTAGATGTTCCTTCTATAGATGGTTTAGGTTTACCACCAGTTTTAAAAAAAATTGCTAGTCGTCATGAAGGGTTGATTTTAGTCACAGGGGCTACAGGTTCAGGTAAATCAACGACACTGGCGGCAATGATTCGTTATCTTAACGAAACTACCCAAAAGCATATTGTCACTGTTGAAGATCCCATTGAATTTGTTCACACTTCCCAAAATTGTTTAATTAGTCAACGGGAAGTGGGTTTGCACACTAACGACTTTCATAATGCTTTGCGGTCGGTGTTAAGGGAAGATCCAGATGTCATATTAATTGGAGAAATGCGCGATCGCATTACAGTCAACACTGCCCTACAAGCAGCCCAAACAGGTCACTTAGTTTTGGGTAGCCTACATACCCGCAATGCTATCAATGCGATTAATCGGTTGTTAAATCTCTATGAAGCAAACGAACAGCAAGCTATGCGGATTCAAATAACTGAGTCTTTGATTGGTGTTATTGCTCAAATGCTAGTACCTACAATTGATCAGGGTCGTGTTGCGGTTCACGAAATTCTCATTAATACACCTGCTATGCAAGATTATCTCCTCAAGGGAGAAGAAGATGAAGCATTGCGATTGATGGAAACTAATACTACAGAAGGTATGCAAGTTCTCAATCACGCACTCTATGAAAAAGTATTAAGTAAGCGGATCACAATTGAAGAAGCTAAGAAAGCTTCTCCTGATCCATACGATCTAGATCGTCGTGTCCGTACTGGAGATATGGATGGATCTTCCTTAACTCGTGAATTTGGTTTGTAATTTTAAAGTTGCTTCAAAGTAAAACAGTTATCTAATAATTACTTGCAAATCTACTATCAAGCGATCGCACAAAATTACCCCACCCCAGCCCTCCCCTTATCAAGGCAGGGTTAATTCATTGTGAAGGAAGAAATTTTTTTGATTTCTACTGTATGAGTATTTTATTGAAGTAGAAACAACTGCTATTGAATAGCAGTTGTTTCTACTTCGGTAATCTAGAAATAGTATTAGTAGAAGTAATCAACAGTTACAACCATGGGGAAAAGTAGATTATTTGAACTATCAAAACTTGTATCTGTACGAATTAATAGTAATTAACAGTTAATTGTAGAATCATCTGAGTTAAGCAGCTTAAATATCGCATCTAGATCATGAGCAATTAAGCGCATAGCAGAAGTTAAAGAAGCATAACCATGACAGCGAACAAGATTAATCACGATGCTGCGAATAATTGAAAAATTAGCCGCAGCTAAGAGTTGAGAAATACACGAGCTATCTTCATTAAAAACTACATCTTTAACCCAATGTAATCGATTTTCAATTCCCCAATGACCACGAATACCTTTGGCAAATTCAAGCGCACTAACCGTCAGACTACTAATGTAATAAACTACCTGATGGTAAGGTAGATCTGAACGAGTGCCTGTGCGCTCAACCTTAATCAGACGCTTGAGACCAAGCCATTGGGGGCTAATGCCGCTTAAATCTTCAAATACTGAAACTTTGCGGTGAGTGTAACGATCTCGGCTACGCTCAAAACTGTGCTCTATACTGGTAGGATTTGTTGAGTGGGTAATTGTTTTAATTTGTTGATGTAAGCAACTTTGATTGGCTTTGACAGCAATAACATAATCATTGCCACTTTCGACAATTAACTTGACAGTTTTTTTTGGCAATGTAGGGCATCAAAGGTAAACACTGCATCCCTAATATCTAATGATGCTAGCAGGGCTTGTACCGCGGCAATTTCACTACTTTTCTTTAACTTGTGATAGTGCTTCTATCAGGTTTGCTCCCATCTGTGCTGGAACCTCCTAGCTTGATATATACAGATTACCGGAGTTGAAAGATGCGCGCTAAGAGCGCACCCTTTCAACTCCAATAAAATTACCTGTAACCAATAGTGTAATTTTTCTCTCCCCACAATGAAGTAACCCTGGGGACTGAGGGGGGTAATCTTTAACCTTTTAAACAATTTCATCTCCTAAAGGCAACGCTAAACCGCATCCCCAACGCTTAAACGAAAAAGCTTCTTTAGGAAACCAAGCATCATCCCAATCTTGCCAAGATTGATTTATTTGCTGCTTCAAAACATAAACACTTCCAGCAGGTACAGCATAACGTCCCCGTGATAAACGCTTAGTTTTACTAACTCCACCAAAGCGATATCTAAAAGGTGTGGGACGATCAGTTAAAAATGCTTCAATCTGCCAAACTTTTTCCCAATTATGATGTTGATAAATGCGCGATTATCGGTAAGATAAACGATTAGAACCCCACACAGCAGACTTGACGGGGTGACAACCCCGTCAAAGACAAGACTGAATAAGGGATGCAGCTTTTAAACCTCTGTAA
Organism: Oculatellaceae cyanobacterium; assembly: GCA_036702875.1. Taxonomy (GTDB): domain Bacteria; phylum Cyanobacteriota; class Cyanobacteriia; order Cyanobacteriales; family PCC-9333; genus Crinalium. Next base: position 45,479 of record DATNQB010000029.1, read on the forward strand.
AAATTTAAGCTTTTATTTGGCTTTAATCTCATTAACTCGCAAACATCTTTAGTGCATGAAAGAAAAATATC
>DATNQB010000030.1 GCA_036702875.1 Oculatellaceae cyanobacterium
ATCGAACCGATGACACCATTTTTCAAAACATGGAGGCATAGCATCGGGAGTGGTTTCTTTCATGGGTATTTCTCTACGTGAAATACTTGCCTAGCATGGATTATAACTTATTTAAATTAATCTATTGTTTAAGTCCCGTTAGTGATGTAAAACCACTCTTCGGTTTGACTAAATTAACTCTTTTGAGCTTGGGTAACAACGAAATCAGTGATGTAAAACCACTAGCGGGTTTGACTAATCTGACTTTTCTGTGGTTGAGTCGCAACAAAATCAGTAATGTTCAACCACTAGCGGGTTTGATAAATCTGACTGGGCTGGGCTTGTATAACAACGAAATCAGTGATGTAAAACCACTAGCGGGTTTGACTAAATTAAATTGGCTGGACTTGAGTGGCAACCAAATTAGTAACTGTCAATTATTACGCAAAGAAGTTCGTACCTTCTGCCATCCCCTATCTGTTCCTGTTAAATAAACTGTAAGAGCGATTTTGAACTGACAAGTCAGCGCAACGCTCTCGCACTTACTTACTTATTGCGTCGATAGTTCCAAGGCGCAACAAACTTTGAATCACCCCTAACACCAGCTTTTCGTTGCTTGGCTTGTGCCTCTGCCTGTTGCACAATACCAGCACTAGGGCAACTGCTAAGATATTTCTGATAAACCATTGCTAGACCTTCACGGGCTAGTATTTGCTGAACCAATGTGCCGTTAGTTAGACGAACCTCTGCAACTTTGCGACCATACCGATCAGTGTCAGTAATCTTCAAAGTAACTTGATTATTTGATGATTTCAAATAGCAGCAAGGTTATGGCGATCGCGAAAGTTTTCTTCATTAATTCAGTGGTTGCAAGTGCCTAGTTGAATATGCCCAATCGTCAAACTGAATCGTCAATCCAATTACAACTTGAGCAATCCCAATGTACAGGTGGTGTATCAAATTTAGGGTACGGCATCTCACAATTAGGGCATCTTCCCGTAAAAAATGGGTGCGCGTCTAGTAATTCGGCTTTCTCTGTTGATGTTAGGTAATCGTTCAAAGGTTCAGAGCAGTCGTAGTACAATTGTTGGCGTTTAATTATCAGTTCCCCATCGACATAATCAACGCCCAAGGAGTGTCCATAGTTCCTCTGGTTCAAGGTTAGGGTTAAGTCTGAAATCCAGACAGCTATCATTGTCAACGCCGTAAGGATGGACAGCACACACAAAATTTAGGGAATGTGCGTAGAACTGGCAGCGATTACAATCGGGAGTTTTGGACATACTTTTCAACAGTTCATTTGTACTCAACAACAGTTATGCTGCATCTTGATGGCATTTTAATAACTGCACACGCACAAATTAGAAGTGAAAATTTAGAACAACTGTAACAACTGTTCAAGCAGTTAAAACTGTTAAAGCTGTTCAAGTTACAAATAATAAATTTACAGCCTTATTTACTCTGCGCTAGCAGATTGAGTATTAATTATAATCTTGCATAAAGCACCCCGATCGGGGTGCAAGAGCGAAAAATTAGCGTAACAGTTGCATCTTTATTTACTTGTTTTATTACAACTGAGTACTGCACCTTGTACTGCACTTGTCATACTATCAATCACTGGTAAAAGCTTGATAAACCGTTGAGACTATTTGTATCCCCGTGCATTCTTTTCGGCAAAGTTAGACGGAAATATCTTACTGTTGACGAGGCTCAAAGCTTGTTGGCAAGGGCTATACAGACTGTTTGAACTGCTCATAAACATTGCATGAGGGTTAACTCAGGACACTTGGCACTAGAAAGGCGATAGCTTGCGCTGACTTGTCAGTTCGCCATTTACGAACTCGCGTCTGTAATTTCTCTTGCTACGAACGCGCATTATGGCGCTCACAAGCTAGAAGGTCTTCATAAAAAATGGGTAGGTGGCGGAACAAGATAAAAGTTAGGTGGGTCAAAGGCTTTAAGAGTTATGGAAATTGAACTAAGGTCAACCATTGCCATCTCAAAAAGTCACTTGTCTAACTGACCACTATTAAATTACTACTTCTTACCCAAATTTCAGGTTTAAAAGAACAGACTGGTAGACGGATAGAGAAAGTGGTTACTACTCACCCCCAGTGTTGAGGTAGTCAGGAAATACTGAAATCAATCGAGTTCAATAATTACAAATAAAAATGAAATTTACAGCAGCTACTAAAAACTATTTACCTTCTATTGTTAATTCTATTAAATTTATTACTACTAAATTACCTCTTAAAGTTGTTGTCGCTTCAGCATTATTAATCGGTGTAACTGGAAGTATGGTGATGGATTCCTTCGTACTTACTGCACCAACCTATGCCAAAACTGCTTCTAAAACGAAAGTTCGTACAGCTAAAAAGCGAGTTATAGCTAAGAAACCAGTTAGAGCTAAAAAGCGAGTTATAGCTAAGAAACCAGTTACAACTAAAAAACCAGTAAAAGCTATAGATACACCGAATGTTCAGAACGAAGTTAAATTTTTAGATGCTAAGTTGGAAGCTGCGATTAGGCAGCAGCTAGGCATTGGGAAGAAGCCACTGACGTTAAACGTTCTACAAGGGGTAAAAAAAATAAATCTCAGTGAGGCAGAAATAACCTCATTAGAGGGAATTCAAGCACTTCGTAATCTGACTGGACTGAACTTGTATAACAACCAAATCAGTGACGTGAAACCACTGGCGAGTTTGACTAAATTAACTGAACTTAACTTGGGTGGCAACCAAATCAGTGATGTGAAACCACTTTTGGGTTTGACTAATCTGACTATGCTGAACTTGTATAGAAATCAAATCAGTGATGTGAAACCACTAGCGGGGTTGACTAATCTAACTTCGCTGGAGTTGAGTAGCAACCCAATCAGTGATGTGGAACCACTGGCGGGTTTGACTAATCTGACTATGCTGAACTTGTTTCAAAACCAAATCAGTAATGTGAAACCACTTTTGGGTTTGACTAATTTGACGGATCTAACATTGAGTAGCAACCAAATCAGTGATGTGGAACCACTGGCGGGTTTGACTAATCTGACTTTTTTGAACTTAATTCAAAACAAAATCAGTAATGTGAAGCCACTGGCGGGTTTGACTAAATTAACAAAGCTGCACTTGGATAGAAATCAAATCAGTGATGTGGAACTACTGGCGGGTTTGATTAATCTGACGAGGCTGGATTTGAGTAGCAACAAAATCAGTGATGTGAAACCACTTTTGGGTTTGACTAATCTGACTATGCTGAACTTGTATAGCAACCCAATTAATAACTGTCAATCATTACCCGAAAAATTTCGTTACGACTGCCAATAAATCTGTAATCGCACAAAATGCGCTCACTCTTAAACTAAATCTGCCCAAATACTCGTCACATTACCTTGAGCATTCTGCCTATTATCGTCATAAATCATCAGTGTATCTAACTTTTTGTGACGGCTCAATTTCTGCACTTGTCGCACATCTCCTCCCGTTGCCTCAAGTGCTGCTGTGACTGAACTGTGACGGATTCTATGAGGCGATAACTGCTTAGAGATACCCGCAGATTGTGCGAACTCGCTTCGATAGTTCCAGGGCGCTACAAACTTAATCAAAAATGTCCGTCTTATGTAAAATAATTGCAATCAAGCAAAATCACCTAATAACAAATAAAAACAAATATTATGGTTACTTCAAAATGTCCAACTTGTTCAAATACATCATTCGAGGTTGTACAACATACACCTAAAAATTCCAACTTTACACTGTCTATGCCTAAAAACTCTAATTCAACATTTTTGTTTGTTCAGTGTGATGAATGTGGTTCAGTTGTAGGAGTGTTGGAAAATAATGATGTTGCTGGTTTGTTAGACAAGCTGCTTAAAAAAATAGATATGAGGTAGGACTATTTCGTGAAAGTTCACAAAACTTCATTGTGATTAGTGAAAAGCCATATCAAACCTGCCATTAATTCTGCAATTACTTGATTAGCAAGGTTTTCAAGTTGTGATTATCTATTAATCTTGATCAGAGTGTATTTATTCTAGAGAAATATCTCTAGAATTTGATTGAGCTAGAGAGTCATTGATAGCTGAGTGAATTAAGGAATGGAAAGAATAGGCACATTAATTGGAATAAATTATTGTAGCTTTAATGAATCCGACTGCGAGAATGACAGATGAAAGTAGCCGAAATTCTGAAGCGATACCAAGCAGGGGAAAGAGATTTTTGTAGGTTAAATCTGTGTGGTCAATCTTTTCAAGGTCAAAATCTGTCAGGCGCAAACTTTAGTGAATGTGACATCCGAGGGGCAAATTTTACCAATGCCATCTTGAAAAATACTCAATTTTGTAGTGTTGAGGCAGGGCTACAGCGCCGTTGGGCAATGACTTTGGTTCTATCTTCATGGTTAATGTCGGCATTAGCAGGAATTTTCTCAGGGATAACTGGTTCTTTATTAGCCGCCATCATATCTAGTAGTAGATTTATATCAAATGGAGGATTGACTGATAACGTACTCTCATTAATTGTGCTAATAGTTTTCATTTCATTCACTATTCGCCCCGGTTTGGTAGCCGGAGCCTTAGCCATAGCCGGAGCCGGAGCCTTAATCATAGCCTTCGCCTTAGCTAAAATCGTACCAGGACTTTTTATCATAGCCTTAGCCATAGCCGTAGCCGTAGCCTTCTCCTTCGCCGAAGCCGGGGCTGGAGCCGTAGCCGGAGCCTTTGTCGTAGCCCTTGCCGTAGTCGAAGCCCTAATCTTCGCCGTACTCTTCCCCGTAGTCGAAGCCTCATTCAAAGCCTTCTACGCACACATCCCCCTAACCTTCACCGCAACCGTAGGCTCCGCCGTAGCCCCAGTCTTCACCTTAGCTGTAGCAGCCCTAATCTTCGTCGGAGCCTTCGCCGAAGCCATAGCCGGAGCCATAGCCGGAGCCATAGCCATAGTCGAAGTCGAAGCCGAAGCCGAAGCCGAAGCCGCAGCCGTAGCCGTAGCCGTAGGCTTCGCCGGAGCCTACATCTTCACCGTAGCTGGAGCCATAAACTTCGCCAAAGCCATAAACTTCAGTCAAGCCTTCACCGAACCCGGATTCGTAGGCAGAACCTTAGCATTCGCCGGAGCATTAGTAATACTTAATGGGTACGTGGGGTGGCGTGCTTTAGCCGGAAATGAAAAAGATGCTTGGGTTCGCTCCATCGCTATTGCTATTGCTGCTATGGGTGGCACAAGTTTTCGTGGGGCTGATTTAAGCGACGCTGATTTTACCAAAGCCACGCTGAAAAGTACTGATTTCCGAAATGCTAATCTCACTCGTACCTGTTTCCGTCAAACCAAATCATTAGATCGTGTGCGTCCTGGTACAACTTATCTGCAAAAACTAGAAATATGTAACTTGTTGAGCACAGGGCAGGGACAAGACAAAAACTTTGAGTGTTTGAATTTACGAGGTATCAATTTAAAAGAAGCTAACTTAGCAGATGCTAGTTTTATTGGTTCAGACTTAAGTGAAGCGAATTTGCAATCTTCTGATTTATCCAGAGCTAATTTCAAACAAACACAATTAGACGAGACAGATTTTACAGGCGCAACTATCACTGACGCATATATTGAAGATTGGGGTATTACCAGGGCTACTAAATTTGATAGGGTAAGGTGTGAATACGTTTATATGCGAGTCCCTACAAAACAGAATCCTGACCCCCTTCGTAAACCTGATGACAACAATGAAGTTTTTCAGGATGGAGAATTTGGCAATTTTATCAAACCATTGTAGATACACTCAACCATTGCCATAATCAAGGTGCCGAAGTAGGAAAGTTGTACGAACTTGGAATTAGTATTAAATCCAATGTTAAGATTAAGCTCACTTAAAAAAACGAACTTAATTGTTAAAAATTAAAACTACACTGGCTTGTTAGAAGTTAAAAGTGAAATTAACTATTCAAGGTTTAAGTTAAAAGTGATAAATTTACAGCCTTATTTACTCTGCGATAGCAGTTTTATTTTATCAACAGTGAGCCGTTAGGCTTCCATTACACTTTAGACTGTGCATAGCGTACCGGAGCGAACTGACAAGTCAGCGCTTCGCTATCGCACGTTAAATTACCATCAAGTTTTTAATCACTGCAAATAATTAGCTCCCCTATCGGGGAGCTTATCCTAAAAAGTCCCGTACTTGTTGAAAGTCTTTTTCACTGTTCCACTTTTCTACAGTTCTACTGCATACTGATGGCAATAAAAGTCCTGTACTTACTGAAATCCTTTAAACATTGTTACACTTTTAAACAGCATACGCTCAACTGTAAAAACTGGAAAGTGAGAACAACTGTATAAACTGAAAAGTGAGAAATCAACAGTATCAGTATTGAAACGAAAAACCGGATGGAAGAAATTAGACCCGGGCTTTAGCTATGTATATACATAGGGAGAGGCGATCGCACCAAATAATCAACCCCAGTCATACTCTGACTGAGGTTTTTGCAGAAAATTATGAATTTATTGTTAGCTGACTCCAATTGCTATTAACAATAATAAGCCCGTAAATAGAACCGCTATTGCACCTTGAAAAGCGTAACGGCTTTGTTGTTCGACATTAGGATATTCGGCGTAATAAATATTTGATTCTGTAGCGTAATTATTTAATTGTCCTTCTCTATCACTGTTGACGTACATAGTTTTTTCCCCTTAATTCTTGGGTTATGTAAATCAATTTAATAGATATTTTTGAGTTTGGGAATAGCTGAATAATGACTCTTGCTTGGCGGAGTTATAAGTTTTTTAAATCGCCAGTTCCAGAGCATTTTTAATAATTAATGAAATAACTTACGTTTATGAAAAAGCCTGAGCACAATTTCTCCCATCCGGTTTTTGGTTTCAGTACTGCCTATAACTGCACTGCTGTACCTTGTACTGCACTTGTCCCATTATCCAATGCTGGTAAAAGCTTGATAAACCGTTGAGACTATTTGTATCCCCGTGCATTCTTTTCGGCAAAGTTTTACAGGAATATCTGACTATTGACGCGGTTCAAAGCCTGTCAGCAAGGACTATACAAGCTGTTTGGTACGCTCACAAACATTGCATGAGGGTTAAATCAGGACACTTGGCACTAGAAACGCGCGAATCACTCCACACACCTGCACGTCCCTGCGATCGCGTGATGTTGGCGCTTATTCTAAATTACCTGCTTTCTTAACAGCTTGTTTCAAGTCAACAAATGTAATAGTACCGTCTTCAGATCGATACAGCGCGCTTCTGTTCGTTGGGGCTAGTACCTGTTTCTGCTCTCTATGACTGCATTTAACCCAGGGCTTAAAAAAAGCTCATTACAAAGGTACTTTGCCATCTCGATCGGTATCCAAGGTATTAAAAAGAGATTGAAGCTCTTGCTCAGTGGCCATAAGTTCAAGACTGAATTAATTTGTTCAATTCACTCTCTCAAAATTTTGAAAATGATGCAAGGAAAGTTACCTAGAACTCTGGTAGATAAAAGCACTCGGAAGTCGTTTGGGCGTGTAGATATCTGAAATGTAGTCGCTACCGATTCATGTCCTACTTAGCGTACGATTTTCCCGTTTTGGCACGGTCATGCCTGAAGTAACTCCTTGGTACGAACAGCGATTGAGAACACCTTGTTGTTGCCACCTATGATATAGACGAATGGCACTTAGTTAAGGATGCGATCGCAGTTTTTTTATCTACTCAACCTGAGTTAGCCAAAATTAGTTGCTTGGGTGGTGGCTTTCTGATTGCGCTTGGTGCAGAAAAGCTGGTGACCTATCGGATTAGAAAAGTAGCATTGAAATTGATTCCTTTAAAAGATTTAGCAAGTTTCAAGAAGCGAATAGAGGTTAGGAATATGCGAATCACAATTTTAACTACGGGTTCTCGTGGCGACGTGCAACCATTTATTGCACTGGGATTGGGATTGCAACAAGCGGGACATCGGGTAAAGCTAGTTACTCATCCTCCTTTTCAAACAATGGCGCAAAGCTATGGGTTGGAATTTGCACCAATGGGAGGAGACGTGCAAGCAATCATGGCACAAGAAGCGGGACAGCAAATGTTAGAAGCCAGCAATCCTGTGCAATTGATTCGGAAATATGCACAGATGGTAGAACCATTATTAGCAGAAGCTATGGCTGATTGTTGGCAAGCTTGTCAGGATAGCGATGCGATCGTTGGCACACCTTACACAGTTAGTGGATTTGATATCGCGCAAAAACTGCAAATTCCCTTTTGCATGGCAGCTTTAATGCCTCAAAGTGCTAATTCGGAGTTTCCTTTTCCCTCGCTTCCCCAAACTTTAAAACTGGGTGGTTGGTTCAACTCCCTCACCTATCCGGTATTACTGGAAGGATTCGGTTTGGTGTTCCGTAAAGCCATTAACCAGTTCCGACAAACGACTTTGCAACTAACTCCTTTATCTAACTGGGAAGGATTGTATGGGCGGTTAGAACGGGCGAAAGTTCCTTATCTTTATGGCTTCAGTCAGATCGTAGTGCCTAAACCTGCTAATTGGTCAGAACGATTGCATATTACTGGCTATTGGTTTTCGGAACGTCCCTCAACTTGGACACCACCGCAAGATTTACAACAGTTTCTCGCGGCTGGTTCGCCTCCAGTATATATTGGATTTGGCAGTATGACGGGACGCGATCCCGAACGGATGACAGAAATTGCTCTAGCTGCATTAGCAAAGACAAAACAACGCGGAATTTTGCTCACAGGTTGGGGCGCAATTAATGCCAGTGATTTACCAGAAACTGTATTTAAACTAGAATCTATTCCCCACGATTGGCTATTTCCACAAATGGCTGCAATTGTACATCATGGCGGGGCGGGAACAACTGCGGCGGCATTACGGGCAGGCGTACCATCGATTGTGGTTCCTTTTTTTGGCGATCAACCGTTTTGGGGGCATCAACTTTGGCAGTTGGGTGTTAGTCAAAAAGCTATTCCCAAATCTTCTTTAAGCGTAGATAAATTAGATAAAGCGATCGCTACCGCAGTCGAGCGTACCCCAATGCGCCAACAAGCTAAAGTAATTGGAGAGCGAATTCGGGCAGAAAACGGCGTTCAGCAAGCCGTGGCAGCTTTTCAATCAACACTTTCCTCAACATCTTAAGGAACAATAATCTGCCGTGTATTTCTCTCAGTATTGTTCCAAAAGATGTTTTATTAGCACCAAAGCGCGTGGCGCTATAGTAAAAAGTACCGTGATCGTTGGATAAACTATAAATTAGGCTTTCTATGATTGAGAATTTACACATACTAGATGAAATATTTGATGATGCGTGGAACAATACATCAATTTTACCGATTAGCAGAGCATTAGTACTAAATTATTTACCACAATTAGAAAGAATCAACTTTCAAGATTTATTATTAGATTGTTGTCAAAATTTTTCACAAGGTGAATCAATTGGTTTTTTATTGTGTGTGCCTGAATTATGGAGGCAGTGGGATTTAGATGATTGGATCGAGTTTTCAAGAAAATTACAACCAAGACAAGAATTTAATTTATATGAGCCAAATGGATTTTACACTGACTTATTATTTTTCCATAGATTTTTAGACCTAAACTTTACAAAAAAACTATATCAAGATGGTTCACTTTCGCAAGATACTTGGAAGCAAATTATTAGATTCTGTCAAATTAACTCTAGTAAGTTAATTCCAGACCCATCCGATATAGATGATTTTGATAATGTTGTAATGTGCCATGGTTTTATACTACAAGAATATCGAAATAAATTACTACTAGCAGATTCTGAATTGTTACCAAATAATTGTAATGATTTCTCTCAATTTACTTCAAAGTAGCCGTAGCTGTAGTGGCGTGACCAGACTAATTCTGTGGGTAAAGCGATCGCCTAAACTTCAGTCATCAAAGAATCATATACTGCATTTATGAAAACAAATCGCTAAATATAAAATATAAATCATTGGAATCAACTCAATGGAATATCAAGCAGCAAAGAAAATTGTTTTCGACTTTATAAATACTGGCTTTGACAGTGTTGATGATGAATTTATCATAATTGATGATCAAGTTATTGCAACTGAATTTGGTTGGGTGTTTCCATATAACTCAAAAAAATTCCTGGAAACAAAAGAACTAATTTATGCAGTACTTGGTAATGCTCCAATTATTTT